>CALBZH010000733.1 GCA_937889795.1 uncultured Syntrophobacteraceae bacterium
CGATCCGCCCGGCTCTTGGCAAGATGGGTGAGCCCCAGCTCGGCAAGGAGCCCCGATAGGCGCGAGCGTCTTTCCTCGCGACCGATGTCCAGAGTCTCCAGAACCGCCAGGATATTCTCCTCGACATTCAGCTTGCGAAAAACCGACGGCTCCTGAGGCAAATAGGTGATTCCTTTTCTTGCCCGCAAATACATGGGCACCCCGATGATATTTTCCCCATTCAACCGCACTTCACCGCCGTCCGGCCGAATGATTCCCACGACACTGTAAAACGTTGTCGACTTCCCCGCCCCGTTTGGGCCGAGCAGACCCACGATCTGCCCTTCGTGCACTTCGAGGCTCACCCCGCTCACAACCCGCCGACCCTGGTAGATCTTAACCAAATCCCGAACGGCGAGCTTCTTTCCATCCGTCACGGACTCTGCTCCTTGTTCTGGTCCTTATTCTTCTTGGGATGCAGAATCACTTGCACCGGTGTCGATTCTCCGCCCTCCACAACACTGCGGCCATCCGCAAGGTAAAGCGTGATTTGACGCCCCTGGATTCTGTCCGCCCCCTGAGTCACAACCGGATTGCCGAGAAGGACAATCTTGTTCTCACCGTGGTAATAGATTCCTTTCTCAGCCGTGGCATCCTTCTCGTGCTGGACGATTCGAATCCCGCCCTCCATCTCAATCCGATCGATCCGACCCATCATCGAGGGATCACCTTGCTGTTCCTGAGACTGCTCCTTCGGGGCCGCTTTGCCCTTATCCGCCGGCGCGGCAAACACTTTCATCCTCTTGCCCGTGATGGTCAAATCCTCTTGCTGGACCGAGACATGCCCTTCAAACACGATGGTACGGTCTCTCTGACTGATCTCCATCCGATCCCCGACAATGGTCAAGGGGGCATCGCTCTTGAAAGGCCCAGATTTCGGAGCGCCCTTGCTCGCGGACCGCTTTTCAGGAGCACTGCCCGATCCGCTCGAGGGAGCTTTGCTCGCAGGGCGTTTTTCCGGTGCCCCAGCCGCCATGCTGGAGTCGGACAGGCAGAGGCCGCACGCCAACAGACACGAAACGAAAACGCTCAGTCCGATTTTACGATTTCGTCCACGGATCATGATTTCACCTGCCTGCTCCCTTACGGGTCTTGGTGGATGAAAGAACGACTTTGGCGCGCACGCCTCCATCCACGAACCCCTTTCGCTCCGGAACCAAAAACCTCCAGGACCCACCGTCCAGCTCTATACCCGGTCCCAGAAGCTTAACCGGAGTCTCCGATAAGAGAGTCTTCTTCTCACCATCGTATGCCGCCTTGTCGGACATCAACTTGTAGCCTCCAGGCAGGGTAACCTCAACGCCACGGAGCAGCTCGATATTCTTCGTGGCGGAGTAGAAGATGCCCTCCTCACTGCTCAAATAGGCTTCTTCCCCGCTGTCCATGAAAAAAGTCAAATGCACGGCCTTGAGGGTGGTCTTTTGCTGAGCCTGGAAGTAACGCGCCTCGGATGCCTTGAGAACGTAATACTTCTTCCCCTCTTGCATCTCGACATATTCCATCTCGGAAAGCTTCATCTCCGCATCCGAAGGCTCACTCTCAACCCCCGCGCGCTGATCCTTCTGCAGAGATCCCTTCACGACCGCCATCACCAGCATCCCCGCCGTCACTACGGCAACCAATAAAATGAAACCTCGAACGAGCTTGCGGGACAACGCCATCTGGCTTCCTCAAGCCTCCCTCGAAATCCCAAACGGACACTCCGAAGGCAGCTTCCTAGACAACCCCTTGCAGTCCTTACATTTTATCAGTCAAATTAACGTATTAAAGCAAGGGCCACTTTAACATGCAACAGGCATGCCTGTAAAGGCATATTCTACAGGGAGTATGACGGCATGGGCTTTCAGCAAAAAGGCGAGGAAATCACCCATCAAAGCAGCTGGAGGGAAAGGAAGGGTCGGAGCAATTGGCGGGTGGAGAAAGCCATAACCGGTGAGCGTTTCAACGAAGGGGGGAAGGACGATCTCAGGCGGGCTCACCGAAATAGCGTGTCGTCACGCTCTCCCACAGTCCCTGCGCCTGGAGAATCAGCTCGCAGACTTCCCTGCAGGCCCCCCATCCCCCTGAGGACCGGGTGACGTAATGGGCATAAGGGAGCACGTGGGAGGACGCATTGGGGACCGCTACCGAAAACCCCGCGCGACGCATCACGGGAATGTCAATGAGATCGTCTCCCATGTAACCCATCGCTTCATCCCGAAGACCGGTCTCATCCAGGATCCTTTGATAGACCTCGAGCTTGACCTTGGCGTCCTGATAGACGCGGCGAATCCCCAGTCCTCGCGCCCGATGCTCGACGGCGCGGCAGAAGCGCCCCGTTATCAGGGCGACTTCCAGACCCGCACGCTGAAGCAGCTTGATCCCGTGCCCATCCTGGACATCGAAGGCCTTGGTTTCCGAGCCATCATCATGATAGATGACGCGCCCATCGGTCAGCACGCCGTCGACGTCGAAGATCATCATCCGAACCGGCAGCACCCGAGAGCGCAGTGCAGCGTCGATTTCCATGCCTTCAAGCCCTTCCATGCTTCGAAGTCAGCTCGTAGATCGCCTTGAGTCGCTCAAGCAAAGCGGGTACATCCTTGAGAGCCAGCGAGTTGGGCCCATCGCACAGGGCGCGGTCAGGATCCTCGTGCATCTCGAGAAAGACCCCGTGCGCCCCGGCAGCAACGGCTGCACTGGCAAGGGGGGCGACGAACTGACGCTGGCCCCCCGAGGAGACCCCTTGGCCTCCTGGTAACTGAACACTGTGGGTGGCATCGAAAACGACCGGACAGCCCGTCTCGGCCATGATCGACAGGGAGCGCATGTCCACGACCAGATTGTTATACCCGAAAGAGGCTCCCCGCTCGGTCAGAAGGATCTTTTCGTTGCCGGTCTGCCGGACCTTCTCGACCGCTTGAGCCATGTCCCAAGGAGCCAGGAACTGTCCCTTCTTGATGTTCACGGGCTTCCCCGTCCGCCCGGCCGCCACCAGCAAGTCCGTTTGGCGTGCCAGAAACGCCGGAACTTGAAGGATGTCAACGACACCCGCCGCGGCTTCGATCTCGAGGACGCTGTGCGCGTCGGTCAGGACGGGGAGGCCGGTTTCCGTACGCACACGGTCCAAAATGGCCAGCCCCTCTTCCATTCCCGGGCCTCGAAAGGAAGCAATCGACGTGCGGTTGGCTTTGTCGTAGGAGCTCTTGAAGACGCAGGAAATGTCGAGCGCGCTGCAGGTCTCTTTCAGGAAGCCCGCCACCCGCAGCACCAAGGCTTCGTTCTCAATGACGCATGGGCCGCCGATGACGAAAAACCGACTCCTCCCGATCAGCTGCCCCCGCACGTCGAATTCTGTTGCAGTCATTGGCTCTGGATATCCTCAACACGTACATTCATCATGACAC
>CALBZH010000734.1 GCA_937889795.1 uncultured Syntrophobacteraceae bacterium
GCGGGCTTGTCTCTCTTCGCTGCCTCCCCCTTTGGCCTGGCCGTTCGTCTGGATTCCGACGATGTCTTCATGGAAAGAGCGATCCTGCCCCGTTCCTTGTCCACATCCACCACGGTCACGGTGACGCGCTGGTGGACACGCACTACCTGCCTCGGGTCGCTCACGAAATCATCGGAGAGCTCGCTCACGTGAACCAGACCGTCCCGGTGAACGCCAATGTCGACGAATGCGCCGAAAGCGGTCACATTGGTCACGATGCCCGGGAGACGCATCCCGGGGACCAGGTCCTCCATCTTTTCCACGCCTTCGGCGAACGCGAAGACTTCAAACTGCTCCCTCGGATCCCGCCCGGGCTTGGCAAGCTCGGTAAGGATGTCCCGAAGGGTCGGCAGTCCAACCTGGTCGGTGACGTAGCGATTGGGGTCGATCGCCTGACGCAGACCGGCGTCGCGCATGAGGTCCGATACCGATCGACCCAAGTCTCGAGCCATGGCCGCCACCACGCCATAGGATTCCGGGTGAACGGCACTTGCGTCGAGCGGGTTCTCCCCGTCGCGGATGCGCAGAAAGCCCGCGGCCTGTTGGAAGGCCTTGGGACCCAGGCGGGGCACCTTTTTCAAGGCTTCGCGCGATCGAAAGGGCCCATGCGCGTTGCGGTGGCTCACGATGTTCCGGGCGAGCTGGGGGCCCAGCCCCGATACGTAGGCCAGGATCTGGGGGCTTGCCGTGTTGATCTCAACGCCCACGCCATTCACGCAGCTCATCACCACGTCGTCCAGCGCCTTCCTCAGCTCCCCCTGATCCACGTCGTGCTGGTATTGCCCGACTCCGATGGACTTGGGATCGATCTTCACCAGCTCGGACAGCGGATCCATGAGGCGCCGTCCGATGGAGACGGCCCCCCGCACCGTGACGTCGTGGTCGGGAAATTCCTCGCGTGCCGCCTCGGAGGCCGAATAGACCGAGGCGCCGCTCTCGTCCACCATCAGGAGCAGAACGGATTTGGGGGGCTCGAGCCCACGGACGAAGCTCTCGGTCTCACGGCCGGCGGTGCCGTTTCCGACCGCGATCGCATCTGGCTGAAAGGACGATACCAGAGCCCGGATCCGTTCGGCCGCCTTGGCCGCCGCCTGGGCTCCCGTGTGCGGATAGATGGTTTCGTTGTGGAGCAGCTTGCCCTGCGGGTCCAGGCACACCACTTTGCAGCCCGTGCGAAAGCCGGGATCAATCCCGATGACCTTTCGGGTCCCCAAGGGGGCTGCCATGAGCAAATGCCGAAGGTTGTCCGCGAAGATCTGGATGGCTTCCTGGTCGGCGCGCGCTTTCGACCATTGCATCAGCTCATTTTCCAGAGAGGGCAGCAGCAGTCGCTTATAGCCGTCCTGCACGGCCAGGCGCACCTGCTCGGTGGCTGCGGAGCTCCCCTTGACGAACAGCCGCTCCAGGATGGAGAGGGCATCGTCTTCGGACGGGGCGACGTGAAGATTCAGAATGCCTTCCTTTTCGCCTCGACGCGCGGCCAGAACCCGGTGGGACGGTGCGCTCCGAACGGGCTCCTCCCACGCAAAGTAGTCGCGAAACTGGGCACCTTCCAGTTCTTTCCCCGCAGCGAGCCGGGACCGAATGACGCCGCGATCCGTGAACAGCACGCGCAGCTGCGTCCGGGCATCCGCATTCTCGTTGACCCATTCTGCGATGATGTCCCTTGCGCCCGCAAGAGCGTCCTCCACCGAGGGGACCGCCTTTTCTGGATCAACGAACGGGGCGGCGGCCAGGATGGGGTCCAGGGTCGGATCTTGACCGAGGATCAGGAAAGCCAGTGGCTCGAGACCCTTCTCCCGTGCGAGGGTGGCTCGGGTCCTCCGTTTCGGCCGAAACGGCAGATAGATGTCCTCCAGAGCGGCGAGGGTGTCGGCGGCGCGCACTCTGGTTTGAAGCTCTTCCGTGAGCTTGCCCTGGTCTTCGAGCGATTTCAGGATCGCTTCGCGGCGCTTGTCGAGCGCTTCGAGCTGTCCGAGCCGGTCGCGAATGGCGGTGATCACCGTTTCATCGAGGGAGCCGGTGGCTTCCTTGCGGTACCGGGCGATGAAAGGAACCGTGGCCCCGTCTTCCAGAAGCCGGGCGGTGGCCAGAACCTGTTGTGGGGCGATCCGGAGCTCCGCGGCCAGCTGGTCAATGTGTCGTTCGTTCATGGCGTCTCTTTGGGTTCGGCTCGGTTAAGGGTCCACCTTCCTGTGCAGCCGTGTACTTAGCGTACTCTGTCATTCCTTGGCAAGTGCTCTCCTCGAGCATCGTGATCGGGGGGGGTGACGGGAAGAGAGGCTTGCTGCAGCCCTGTGCCGCCAGAAATCAGGTGGGATCAGGGCTGGCGCGGATCCGTCATCTGCCGTCGATTCTGATCTTGTCACCGCAGCAAATTTCTGACAAATGATGATTAATAGATGTGGGTGATCTTGGGCTCGCGACATTGCAAACATCTTGCTGCAACGAACAGGGAAGACCGCACCCCATGAAAGTGCCCTCTCGCTCGGAATGCTTTTCGCTCATGGAAGAAGTGGACATGCCCTGCCACATACGGGTTCACAGTGCCGTGGTGGCGATGATTGCTTTGTTTCTCGGGCGACGCCTGAATGGGTACGCCGGCCGCCTGGACCTGGAGCTGCTGGAAGCGGGAGCGCTGCTGCACGACATCGGCAAGCCCCGGAGCCTCACGACCGGCGAACGGCATCATGACCTGGGCGCGGACATGCTGGAATCCCGGGGGTATCCGATCCTGTCGCCCATCGTGCGGGATCATGTCACCCTGGATTGGGACCGGGCTACGGGGCCCATCACCGAGTCGCTCCTTGTGAACTACGCAGACAAACGGGTGAAGCACGAGGAAATCGTGACGCTCGAGGACCGCTTCGAAGACCTCATTGTGCGCTACACGCGGACGCAAGAGCAGGCCGAGCTTTTGCGGGGGAGGCTGAATCTGTATCAGACGTTGGAGGAGAGAATTTTCGGTTACCTTCCCATCGGTCCCACGGCGGCGGAATTGATGTGGCTCGAACTGTCGGACGACCCCTGTTTCGTGGGGGGGAATGGAGACGCATGACGACCAACAAACTGACGGTGGCTTTGCTGGCAGGGGGGAAGTCGGCCGAGCGTGAGGTTTCGCTCAAGAGCGGCGATCAGGTTTTTCAGGCGCTTGACAAAGAGAAGTATCACATCCTTCGCTACGATCCCCGGGACGACCTGGTGCGGCTGGCTCAGGACTGCTCGACCATCGACGTGGCGCTCATCATCCTGCACGGGCGGATGGGTGAAGACGGGACCATCCAGGGGCTGCTCGATTCCCTGGGAATCCCTTATCAGGGGAGCGGGGTCCTGGGAAGCGCCATCGCCATGAACAAAGTTCTGACCAAACAGCTCTACGTCCAGGCGGGCATCGCAACGGCTCCCTACGTCGTCGTGGACCGTGGACAGCCCGACGGAGGTCTGAAGACCATTCTGGAGACGCTGGGGATTCCTGTGGTGGTGAAGCCCGAGCATGAGGGGTCGAGCATCGGACTCAGCATTGTGAAGCGCGAAGCGGACCTGGGTAAAGCCCTGGAGCTGGGCTACCGGTTTGACAAACGCTGCCTGATCGAGCGTTACATTGCCGGGGTCGAGATCACGGGCGGCGTCCTCGGAAACGACACCCTCCAGGCGCTCCCCCTGGTCGAGATCATCCCGGGCGATCAGTATGAGTTTTTCGACTACGCGGCCAAGTACACCCCGGGAGCCTCGCACGAAATCTGTCCGGCCAGGGTTTCGGAAGACATCACGCGAAGGGCTCAGGAACTTGCCTTGCGTGCGCATCGGGCGCTCCATTGCCGGGGCTACAGCCGAACCGACATGATCGTTTCCGGGGATGACATCTTCGTGCTTGAAACCAACACGATTCCCGGCATGACCCAGACGAGCCTTCTTCCGCAGGCTGCGGCCGCTGCGGGGATCCCGTTCTCGGCTCTTCTAGATCGGCTCATCGATCTTGCGTTGGAGCGCTGATCCCCTCCAGGGAGGTCACCATGACAATCCAGTTCGTGCCCATGCAGGTGATTCCGTTCGGCGCGGCGCCGTCGGAGGAAGAGCGGGCTCTACGGACCATCGAGCTCTGCGGCCGGACGGCTTACAAGTCCGAAGACAAGATCACGGATGACTCGGCCAGGGCGTTTGTGCTGATGCTCAAGGGTCAGGAGCATCTGTCGGTGCTCGAGCACAGCAATATCGTGCTGTCGATCCGGGGAAGCGAGCTCGCGACGGCCGTCCCCTGGGTCAGGTCCACGGTTGATTTTCTAAGTGGGCTGTTGATCGCCTTCAAAGATCGTCATGCCTACCATCGCTTTTTCACGGACAGCGCCACGCCGGTCGCCGAGCTCGCCATTTCCGGAAACGTTCGTGCCTGGCTCGAGACGCTGCACGCACTCCATGCCGTGAGCCCTGAATACGCCCGCTTTTTCTCGTTTCACTTGAGCCGCTTTTTCCCGAGCCTGTTCGATGAGCCTGCGTCGAAGCCCGCCTATTTGCCCTACGAGGTTCGACTCATGGGGGAAGACGAGCAGGTTGCGCTGCTCAAGAAAGATCCTGCATCGGATCTTCCCGTGTTTCTGTTCAAGCTCATCTGTGACCGGGGCATCACGCACGAGGTCGTTCGCCACCGGGTCTTTTCGTTCACGCAGGAAAGCACGCGCTACGTGAACTACCGCAACAAGGGCATGACGTTGATTCTGCCCGAGGAGCTTGAGCCGTTTTTCGATCGTGGCAGGGAGACGCTGCAGGTGAGCGACGCGATTGCGCGGACTTGGCTCACGCGGGCCGAGCAGGTCTTTCAATGGTATGAGGATGACGTCCGGCGCGGCTTGAAGCCCCAGATTGCGAGGGACATCCTTCCCAATCTGCTCAAGAGCGAGCTTTTTGTGACCGGACGCTGGAGTGGCTGGAAGCATTTCATCACCCTTCGGGAATCGAGCGGCGCCCACCCACGGATCCGTTGGATCGCGCGGGAGGTTCGCCAGTACTTCGAATCGATGGGGCTGGTCGCCTGACAGGACGTGAGCATGCAGGACATCTTCGATCTTCAACGCAAACTGAACGTGTACACGCTGCAAAACATCGGGCTCGACTACGAGCGCGTGATCGTGGACCCTGAAACGGTTCCGGTCTGGGTCGAAAACTACCGGAAGGCGCTGTCGGCCGAGCTCGCCGAGCTCATCCGCGAGATTCAGGAGCTCGGGGTCGGGACGAAGAATGGCAAGATCGAGGTCGTGGACATGCTCCACTTTCTCGTGAGCCTGTCGCACATCGTCCAGGTCGAGGCGGACGAAGCGCTTACACTGGCCGCCACCCGCAATGGGGCCTCGGTGCAATCGTGCGCGGTCCGGAGCTTTCTGGCGCTCGATGATCTGCAAAACAGCGTCAAATGGAAGTGGTGGGCCAAGGGCGGCGGGTACAAGGAGGAAAAGGCCAAGGAGGCGGTGCTGGAGCTCTGGCGATGCTTTGGGGAAGCCTGCGGGCTGCAGTCCATGAGCTTCGAGACCGTCAAGGAGATCTACATCGCCAAGAATCGGGTGAACTTCGAGCGCCAGGATCGCCACTATAACGAAGATACCAAGACCGAGCACGACAACCGGGCCCTGAAGATCCCGACGGGCAAGCCGGGGTAGTCTCCATGTTCATTAGCTTTGAAGGCATCGACGGCGCGGGAAAGACGACTCTCTTGAGCACCCTGGAAGCCTGGCTCACAAAGGAGAAGATCGCCCACATCGTGACGCGGGAGCCGGGCGGTACGCGACTCGGGGAGAAGGTTCGAGAGCTTCTCCTGGACCCAAGCCACACGGGCATGAGCGACCGGGCGGAGCTGTTGCTTTACAGCGCCAGCCGCGCACAGCTTGTTCAGGAGGTCATCCGCCCTGCCTTGGATGAGGGGCATTGGGTTCTGGCCGACCGATTCATCGACGCGACGCTGGCTTATCAGGGGTACGGGCGGGGACTGGACCTCAAGATGCTTCGAGCTGTCCAGGAATGGGCGACAGGTGGTCTCTGGCCCCATCGGACCGTGCTCGTGGATTGCGACCTCGATATCGCTGCCGGTCGGCAGAAGCTGAGACCGAAGGCCAAGGACCGAATCGAAAATGAGCACCGCGCTTTTCATCGCGCCGTTCGTGAAGGGTACCTGGCCCTCGCGGAGCAGGAGCCGGAGCGCATCACTGTCATCGATGGCAGCAAACCGCTTGACGAGGTGCTGCAGGATTTTGAAGGCGTTTTCTGGAGGCCCCTCCTGCAGAACAGTAACTTGGAGTAAAGACATGGAACGTATTGTGGTCAGGCAGCCCATCTTCGATAGAAAGCAGGTGGTTTTCGGCTATAAGATTCTCTGCTCGTCCCATCATTGCGAATCCACCAACAAGCTTCTTCAACCTGATTCCTCCATCAAGGAGGTCGAGAATACCTTTCTGCTGATCGGATTCGACAAGATCACCAGCGGCAAGAGTGCCTTCGTGGATTTGACTCTGAGCTTGGTCGCGGGGGAGACGGAAATCACGCTT
>CALBZH010000735.1 GCA_937889795.1 uncultured Syntrophobacteraceae bacterium
GAGCTCAAGACCCTGGGCGGCCGGTTCCGCCAGATCAAGCACAGCCGATTCCTCACGGAGCCCATGGAATCGACCGGGGTATTTCAATGGAAGCCCCCGGAGCGGTTCCGGTGGGAGGTCGTGCAGCCGGTGCCCTTTCGAGCCATCGCCAACGGCAGCACGATCCTGCTCCATTACCCCGATCTCAACCGGGCGAGCCTCCTGCGCCATCCCTCGGGCGAAAGCCTTTTGGGACAGGTCGCGGGAACAGCCGGGGACCTCGCATCGTTCAAAAACCTTTACCACGCAAGGCTCCTGCCGGTGGAGCCAGGCCAGCCCGAGGACACGATTACCCTCAGCCTGGTTCCCAAGTCGGGCCGGCAGGACCGCTTCATCAAGGAGATCCGTGTGACGATCGATCCCCCGACCTGGCTTCCCAAGCAGGTGGACATCTTCGAAACGTCGGGCGACCGGACCTCCATCTGGCTCATGGATCTTGTGGCGAACGGCCCGATGGAGGATGCGCTCTTCCTGGTCAGCCCACCTCCGGGAGTGCAGCTGCAGCGTTTGGACGGGAGCGAGCGACGATGAGAAAAGCAGCTTTCCTATTTCCTGGCCAGGGCGCTCAGGTGGTCGGCATGGGACGGTCCATCGCGGAGCGGTTCCCAGACTCTCGGAGATTGCTGGATCGAGCCGAATGCATCCTGGGCATGAGCTTGCGGAAGGTCATGTTTGAAGGCCCACAGGCGAGCCTGGACGACGATTTCACCGCACAGGCCGCCGTGTATGCTGCCAGCTGTCTGGTCGTGGATCTGATGGAGTCGCAAGGCATCCGAGCCGCTGCCATCGCGCCATACAGCTCCGGACTCTATGCGGCGGCCTACGCGGCAGGGGTGGTGGATTTCGAAACCGGGCTCAACCTCATGACCGAGGCAGACCGCTGCATCCGTGAAGTGAGTCAGGATGGGGCCATGGGCGTGATCCTGGGGCTCTCCGGTCCCGAAGTCGAGAAGCTGCGTACCGGGATGGATGGCTGGGCCGAGGTGAGCATCTTGAACACCCGCCACCAAACGATTGTGTCGGGTGACTCCGCGGGTATCGACGAGATTCTGCGAAGAGCCATGCTGGCGGAAGCTTTGAAGACGGATGTGCTCAGCGCTTCCGCTCCTTACCACTGCAGCCTCTTGAAGCCAGCCGACGCAAAGCTGGCAGAAACCGTCTCGAGAGCTCCCTTGAAGGACCCGCACACGCCCGTCTTCTCTTACATCGATTGCCAGCCCATGACTCGATCCGAGCAGATGGCGATGATGTTCTCGAGCCAGCTCGGGAATCCGGTCAACTGGGTGGGGGTGGTGGAGGAGCTGGCTCGCCGCGAATTGACGCCCTTCGTCGAGATCGGCCCCAGCCAGATGCTCGGGCGCTCGGTTCGCTGGATTCACCGCCCCGCCACGGTTCTCTACACGGATACCGCCGATGCGCTCGAACAGACCCTTGAGAGCTTGCTGCGTTCTCAGCGGTGAATTGGCTCCTCCTGGGCAGGAGGCAGGTCCGCGAGCGGATTCCGCCCATCCAGCCCTGTCGCGGGCGGCATCCCGGCAAGGTGCAAGAGGATGGGAACCACATCCAACGTCGAGACGGTTTCCTGGATGACGTGGCGTCCCGGAAGAACACGGCTCAAGCCGGGTCCCGCGATCCAGAACGAGACGAGGCAGTCGTCCGGATAGAAGCTCCCGTGATGCGCGACCTTATCGTAATCGCCCTCGAAGTAGACCCCCTGACGGGTAACCAGCTTGATGTCCGGCAGCGTCCTGCGGTTGTATTGCTCCCTCAGTCCCGTTGCCAGGTAGTCCGCAAGCTCGAACCGCCCCCGAAGCGCGCTGAGCGGCTTCAAGCTGTTCAGGAATGAGACGCTGCTTCCGTCCCCCTTCCCGTAAGCCTCCTCATCGAGCACCCACCATCGATCGGTTTCATCGATGCCTTCCGATCGCTCGCCCGGATATTGGGAAACGAGGATCGCTTCCGTGGCGTCACGGACTCCAGGATGCGCCACCAAGCGATCGACCGCCGGCTTGACGTCCGCGAGCAGCCGGGGCGGGCTCATCCAGTCGCCCGTCTGTCGGTTCTTGAGATAGACTTCCTTGGTGCCGGCGCCCGGCATGATCACCGCATCAGCGTCCCGAGTGCTTCGGAGAAAACCGGGGAGTCGAAAAACCCCCCTCAGACTGTCGTCGACGATTCGGTTGGGAGCCTGCTTGCGAATCAAGGAAAAACCCTGCTCGGAAACGAGAAGCACAATGGCCCGGTCGTACCAGCCGAGCGCCTTCAACGTGCTCACGAGCTGCCCGACGAGGGGATCCAGGACCGCCTGCGCGTAGTAGCGCTGAATGCCGGTCATCGTGAGGTCGAAGGCGTCCGGATGGGCCAGGGGATAGTGGGAATGAAGATCCGTGCCCAGCAGTTGGACCACCATGAGGTCCGGAACGACTCCTTGGCGCCGGCACACCCCGGTCAGGCTCTTTTTGTAAGCGGTCACATGCCCCGTCAGGAACCCCTCCATGGTCTTCCTGTCCACATAGGCCGCATGAGGGATCCATCTCCCGTTGCACACCCTTCCGGTTACGGAGGAATTCCCCCAGAAGAACGCTCCCGATCGGATCGGCCATTCGACGCCGCTCGTCACCATGAGCATGCTCGTCATGGACCGCCTGCCGGCCTTGGCGAAGCGCTCAAAGACGTTCTCGACCCCATTTTCCTTGAGAATGCGGTTGATGCGCTGCTGACCATACGAAACAAGCGTACGGACCCCGACCGACTCCCTGTCCAGCCAAATGCTGGAAACAACACCCGTCCGTCCGGGGAACAGGCCGGTGTACATGGAAGTCACGGCCGGCTGAGATGCCGCGGGAAGGGTCGTCAGAGCGCGAGGCAAGGACACATGGGACTGCGCGCCGTCCTTGCCGTAGAGGAGCTCTCGAAAATGGGGGAGGACGTCGAGATTGTCTTCGATGATGCTCTGTTTCAGGCCGTGAAATTCGAGAACGACGAGCTTGACATCGCGAGCGTTGCCAGCACCGGCTGGAGGAGACCACAGCCATAAGGCACCCAGCAAGACCACCGCCTGGATTAGAAACCTCACCGCCCCTTGCGGATGGCGGAAAGCACTCTCCCTGGCTGATGCCCGCATGGAGGCGTCCAAAGAGCTGCGTGGGTTCATGGCTGAGTCACCGGGCAGTTGGGTCGTGTGGGCTCGATGCAGGCAACGGAGGTTTGCCTATACCACGACCGTCCGTGCTTTGACAATGCCGCCCAGCACGATGGCTGTCATCCGTCCTGAGAGGGTCGTGACCCATGGTCCACGCCTTCCATTGACCCCTTGCCCCCATTTTGAAATAATGCTTTTCCAATGGCTGTGACCCTGTGGATCGACTGGAACGACTGTGACGGAACTGACCATGCTCGTGCTTTGCAGGATGGTTGTACGCAGAACACCCCTCTCTCTTTCCCTTCCCGGCGTGCTGCTCGCCCTTGTCCTTTCCGGATGTGCCAAGCCTGCCGTCCCCCAGGGGCTCCGGCACCTGGCCTACCAAGGATGGACCAACGAGCACCACATTACCATCGACGCCTCTCCGAAACAGGTCTTTTCGATTCTGACCGACTTCGATCGGTTCCCGGGGCTCGTCCCGTCGGACCGAATCCGAGTCTCCAAAGAGACCGCTGGTCCCTACGGGATCGGCACGGTCATCCGCACGCAAACCGGGTACAAGATCAAAGTGAGCTGGACCACAAAGGTGGTCGACCTGGAAGACTGCCGGCGGATCGTCCTGCAATTTCAGGAGGGCATGTTTCGGGGCGGCTACGAAATCTGGGACCTGCAGCCGGATGGAGAGAGAACTCGCGTCAGCCACACCATTCTGTTCAACCTCTCAAATTTCGTCTACCGGGTCCTATGGGTGGTCAAAGACGTTGAGTCGAAGCACAACATCCTGGTCGAAGCGACCCTCCAAAATCTGAAGCGCGCCTCTGAAGCAGACACGGATAGACACGGATAGCCCCCCATGCCTGGGAAGGAAGACCCGCTGAAGATCATGCGAGCCCTGCATTGTGCGGACGGCCCGCCTCGTTTGAGATGCCTGTGATTTCGAGCGAAGAGAGAAATCACAGGCATCTCTTGCGTCGGGCCAGCATGGCAAGAGTCTGGTACAGCGCCGCAGAATCCATCACTCCGTGAAAGAACTGATTCCCCCCTTCAGCAAGGGGGGAGTGAATACTTGCGCCGCGCTGTACGAGATGGAACGAACGCGCAGCCGAAGGGACCCTGATCCAGCATCCGACATCACGTCTGTATTCAAGCTCCAATCGGACATGAGCTTTCAGGACGCTGTTTTG
>CALBZH010000736.1 GCA_937889795.1 uncultured Syntrophobacteraceae bacterium
CGAGATATCCACTCGTGACTGGAGTTCAGACGTGTGCTCTTCCGATCTACTTCATGGAATGCTGCGCGAAGACCGCCTTGAGCGATTCAATAATCGCGCCCTTTTCCGGGAGCTCGTACCCGGCGTGTATGGTGGTGAATCGGATGCTGCCATCGAAGTCCGGTTTCAGGTGACGCTCGCAGGAGACAATCTCCTCAATTTCGAGCGTGATCTCCCCCAGGGGTGCCTGTGGCGGCAGATGCAGATCGAGCCACGCACTGCAGCGCTCAGGGACAGCGAATCCGGATGGCGAGCTTACGCACTCGCGAATGTTGTAAACGATCTCTGGATGCTCGCATCGCAGGAAATGAGAAAGCTTGAGCAGGAGGTGCAACATGCTCTCGATCGGATTGGGCGCCAGGTTGGCCAGTGAGGCATGCATGCGCTGGCCTCGGGTTGCCAGCTCGATCTCGACATAGCCATAGTGACTCAGACATGGCTGAAGGTTGGTCGGCTCCCCAATGAGGGCCCAGGGAAAGTGGTAGTCTCGAACCAATCGACGTGTCCCGTCTCCGTCCTCTTCCTCGCCAACCACCAAGGCCAGTCCGACCGGAGGGGTATGACATCCGCTTTCCCACAAGCTGATGAATGCCTCAACCATGGCCGCGCATCCACCCTTCATGTCGGCAGCCCCCAGTCCAAGGATGCGGTCTCCCTGCTCCTCGTGGCCGAAGTCGTCCAGCTCGTGGGCGGCCACGGTATCCACGTGGCCGACGAGCAGAAGTCGGATGTCCGTGTCTGGCGGCAGGACCAGCAGGTTGTATCGATGACCATCAAGGGGCTGTTCGATGGTCGGAAGGCCGTGGCGTCGGACATAGCTCCTCAGGTAATCCAGAATCTCCCCTTCTTTCCCGCTGGGACTGTAAATATCGAGGAGTCGTCTGAGTAGCTGTCCCAGTCGACGGGGGCGGATGGCCGGCGAGGTGGAGGGGTCAGTCATCGTCTCTCAGTCGGTATCGGGAGGCACTGCGACCGTTTGTCTTCTTGACCTTCATCTGTTTGAGCTGAGGATCGAGGTTGAGAGACAGGTAAATGTGCTCCTGGGGATTCACGAATCCCATTTTCCTGAAGAAATAGAGCGCGGGAAGGTTATCGGCCTCGGTATCCACAAGCAGGATACGGGCTCCCGCGGCCAGCATGAGGTCGCGGAAGCGATGAAAGAGCTTCGACGCGATCCCGTGGCCATGGTACACCGGGTCGATGCCCAGCCACACCAGGTAGCCGTATTTCCAGGCGGAGTGACTCTTCGTGACGGTTGTTCCTAGCGCGAACCCGACGATTTGATCTTCGTCTTCCGCGACCAGACAGAACTCGGCATCGGACTGAAAAAGAGAGATGACCTCGTACTCGTCCCAGGTCCGGTAAAGGTTTGGCGCCTCTCTTGCCGTGAAGAGCCGTTCGCCGAGGTGAAAAACCGCAGCCAGATCGTCGATGTCCATTTCGCGGACCGAGACGACAGGCCGCTTTCGCTTCTGCTCAATGTTATCCGGTTGGTCCATACACGCTACTTTGGTGTCTTCTTGGGCAGCCTCTCGGGCTGTTGGTGTGTCCTCGGTGCGTCCTGTTTGAGGGGTTGACTTGCAGGGTGCACCTGTTGGACCAGGTTCCGCCGTATCTTCTCTTTTCGCTTCAGATCACCGTACTTTCCGAAACGTCCCGTGCTTCCCATGGCTCCCTCCATCAAGTCAACATGGCTTGAATGCCAATATATCAGGAACGGCACGCGGAGCATAGAAGGGCGTTGATCTGAGGCCGTCACGTTTGGCGAGCATCATGCGGGGGGTTATCGAGGGAGGACAAACCGCAATCGGGTAAGCCGGCTCCGTTCAAAAGGCGCCCGATGCAAATCAGTCTTTCTCCATTTCCGGTTCACTCACCGAAAGCATCTCCGCACGAAAATCCGGAGCTTGAGCATTGATCATCGTGCTCTTGATTGTCCAGAAGACGTTCCTGAACTGCTGGTCAAAATTGCTGGGAGACACACGGCCCAGCTCAATGAACTTGATGATGACCTCTTTGGTAAGGCGCAGGATCTTCTCGTCGTCGGCGTTCATACGTTACCCCACTGCGTACTGTCGATGTGAAAAAGCCTCTGCCGGTTGGGGGTGGCCGAAACGGCTGGAGCAGAGGCTTTTTGGGTGAGTTGAAATACCCCGGAAGGCATCTCGGTACCCACTTTCACCATAACGGAAGCGGCCCCACTCTTCAATGGAAAATCAGGTGCGCTCGAGTAGGCGTGGATCGCTGCCCAAGTGCTTTCGAGAAGCGATCCGTAGCGGGGAGAGCGTCTTGATGGCGCCGGGGTAAAAAATGTGGAGAACCTTTGACGGAAACCCTGATTTGCGTTTGACAAAGCAAATCGGTGGATGATAGATACCTTTTAGTGGGAAAAAGTGGAAATTGGAGGAGATAAGTGGCTATTTTGACCAAGCCGCACTTCCGTGGGCAGTCTGTCGTCCGTCTCGACGGGAAAGGACGCCTGCGAGTTCCCACGAAATACCGGGATGTTCTCCAGAAGCACTACCAGGATGCACTCGTCATCACCCGGTTCGACGAATGTCTCGTCGCATACCCACCTGAGATCTGGGAGCAGATCGAAGCCAAGGTCATGAGCTTCTCCCAGGTTGATCCCAACCAGCGCAATTTCCAGCGGTTCTTCATTTCCAGTGCCGAGGATTGCACCTTTGACAATCAGGGCAGAATCCTCATCCCGTCGGTTCTCAAGAAACATGCCGGGTTAGAGCAGGAAGTCTTGCTGGCGGGCATGCTCAATTGCTTTGAGATTTGGGATACCGGGCGATGGGAGAAGCGGATGGAATGGAGTCAAGAGCACTATTCGGAGCTTGCGGGAAGCGTAACGGGTCTCGGGCTCTAATGCCATGAGCTTCAACCCAGAGCCGAATCATATCCCTGTTTTGCTTGAAGAAGCCATCGG
>CALBZH010000737.1 GCA_937889795.1 uncultured Syntrophobacteraceae bacterium
AGATATCCACTCGTGACTGGAGTTCAGACGTGTGCTCTTCCGATCTCAAGATTGCTGCCGCCCGATCTCGCTGCGTCATACCCGTCTGTGCCCGCCGCGGATGGCCGGGGGTGGAAGTAGCGCGGATCATTAAAGGGCTGAGCGAGAAGACTGCTTCCAACAACTCGACCATCACGGATGACGAGAGATCCATTGGCCTGACCGGGGAAAGCCAATTGAGCGATTCCCCAGACGGCGACCGGATAGACGCCGCACAGAACGACCGCCAGGACCAGTGTCGCTGCCAGGGACGTCTTGAGCTCCCGCAAGAGCGTCTTGCCATTCATGCCATGTCCTTTCTCTCACAACAATGAGATTCAATCCCAACTTCGCTCGCTCCGCCCTGAGCTTTCTGTCTCCTGTCTCCAGTCTTCTCACTTCTGACCTCTGTCTTGTATCTCCTCACGCCAACCGAAGGGCGGAAACCAGCATGTCAATCAGCTTGATGCCGACGAACGGGGCGAGGATGCCACCGAGCCCGTAAATCAGGAGATTCCTGCGTAGAATTGTTGCGGCGCCGAGCGGTCTGAATGTGACGCCTCTCAACGCAAGCGGAATGAGCGCAACGATGATGAGCGCGTTGAAGATGACCGCGCTGAGGATGGCGCTTTCCGGGGAAGCCAACCGCATGATGTTGAGTGCCGCGATTTGGGGGAAGGTCACCATCAGCATGGCCGGAATGATGGCGAAGTATTTGGCGACGTCGTTTGCCACACTGAAGGTCGTAAGGGCTCCGCGGGTCATGAGAAGCTGCTTTCCGATCTCGACGATTTCAATCAGCTTGGTGGGATTGGAGTCGAGATCCACCATGTTGCCGGCTTCCTTGGCGGCCTGGGTGCCCGTGTTCATGGCCACTCCCACATCGGCCTGGGCAAGAGCCGGCGCGTCATTGGTCCCGTCACCCGTCATGGCCACCAGATGGCCAGCCGCCTGCTCGCGGCGAATGAGGGCGAGCTTGTCTTCGGGTTTCGCCTCCGCAAGGAAGTCGTCCACGCCGGCCTCCTTGGCGATGGCCGCAGCCGTAAGCGGATTGTCCCCGGTGATCATGATGGTCCGGATCCCCATGGCGCGGAAGCGCTTGAAGCGGTCCGGAAGGCCTCCCTTGACGATGTCTTTCAGATGAACGACCCCGAGTACCTTCTCGGCGCTGGCCACTACGAGGGGGGTTCCACCCAGAAAGGCGATACGCTCCATTTCGGCTTCGACCTTGGCAGGAAGCAGTCCTCCGGCGAACTCCCGTATCGCATCCGCCGCTCCTTTCCGGTACCGTTCTCCGTTCAGGTCGATCCCGCTCATGCGCGTTCTGGCCGAGAAGGGAACGAATTGAGCTTTGTCGAATTCGCGGAGCTCGCGCTCGCGAATTCCAAACTGCTTGGCCAGAACGACGATGCTTCGTCCCTCCGGGGTTTCATCCGCCAACGAGGCAAGCTGGGCGACCTTGGCAAGCTCCACCACATCGACGTCCGGCGAAGGCAGAAATTCGACCGCCTGGCGGTTCCCCAGCGTGATGGTCCCGGTCTTGTCGAGCAGAAGCACGTCCACGTCCCCTGCAGCTTCGACGGCGCGCCCGCTCATGGCCAGCACATTGTTCTGGATCAGCCGGTCGATGCCGGCGATGCCGATGGCGCTGAGCAATCCTCCGATGGTGGTCGGGATGAGGCAAACCAGCAGCGAGATCAGCACCAGGATGGAAAAACGGGCCTGCGAATAGGCCCCGAAGGGCTTCAATGTCACGATCACAGTCAGGAAGATGATGGTGAGCCCGCAGAGAAGGATCGTCAGGGCAATTTCATTGGGGGTCTTCTGACGGCTTGCCCCCTCGACGAGCGATATCATGTGGTCCAGGAAGCTCTCACCCGGATTCGCGGTGACGCGCACGATGATTTCATCGGAGAGAACACGCGTCCCTCCGGTCACCGCACTCCGGTCACCGCCCGATTCGCGAATCACGGGAGCCGACTCACCCGTGATGGCGGATTCATCCACGGTGGCGGCACCCTTGATGACATCGCCATCGCCCGGAATGATCTCACCTGCCTTCACGATCACAATTTCATCCCGTCGAAGCGTCTCTGCCGGGACCACTTCGGTCGACCCGTCCGGAAGCAGCCGCGCGGCCATGGTCTGAGTGCGGGCCTTGCGCAGGGTCGCCGCCTGGGCTTTGCCCCTCCCTTCCGCCATGGCTTCGGCAAAATTGGCGAAAAGCACGGTGAACCAGAGCCAGAGCGTGATCTGCAGGGAAAACCCGATCGACTCCCCACGGGCTGGAGCGAGGAGGAGCTCTCCAGTGGTCAGGACCGCGCCCACCATGGCAACGAACATCACGGGATTGCGCACCATGTGGCGTGGATTGAGCTTGATGAAGGAATCCCGGACGGCCGGAAAAACAATGGTCCCGTCGAAGAGGGAATGGGCTTTGCGGCTCATCATTCGAATCCTTCCCCTAATAGAGGTTGGTGGAATGGGTCAGGATGAAATGCTCGACGATCGGGCTCAGGCTCAGCACGGGGAGAAAGGTCAACGCCCCGACCAGCAGCACCGTTCCGACGAGCAGAAGGGTGAACGTGAGGCCCGAAACGGGGAAGCTACCGGCACTCTCTGCAACGGTCTTCTTCCTGCCCAGGCTCCCGGCCAGGGCCAAAGCCGGAATGATGACGAAGAACCGTCCGATCAGCATGGCCAGGCCAAGGGTGACGTTATACCAGGGGGTGTTGGCCGAAAGGCCTGCAAAGGCGCTTCCGTTGTTCATGATGGCAGAGCTGTAGGCATAGAGAATTTCAGTCAGTCCATGGGGCCCGCGGTTGTTCAGGCCCGCCAATCCCCATTGACTGGTCGCGGCCCAGGCGGTGAGCCCGAGCAGGGCGACGGCCGGAACCAAAATGGCGAGCGCGGCCACTTTGATATCGTAGGCTTCTATCTTCTTGCCGAGATACTCCGGCGTGCGACCCACCATGAGTCCGGCAAGAAAGATGGCCAGGACCACGAAAATCAGGATGCCATACAGACCTGCTCCAACACCTCCAAAGACGACCTCCCCGAGGTGCATGTTGAATAGCGGCACCAATCCGCCGAGGGGCAGGAAGGAATCGTGCATGGAATTGACGGCGCCGCACGACGCGTCCGTCGTGACGGTGGCATAAAGAGCGGAATTGAAAATTCCGAAACGAGCCTCCTTGCCCTCCAGGTTTCCATAGGAAGGATCGACGCCCAGAGCGGTCATGCGCGGGCTGCCCTGAGATTCCGCCCACCAGCAGGCCAGCACCCCCCCAAGAAACATGAGGAACATGGCCGCCCAGATGGCCCACCCGTGGCCCTGGCTGCGCACCATGCGCCCGAGATAGTAGGTGAGCGCGCTCGGAATGGCGAAGATCGAGAGGATTTGGATGAAATTGGAGAGCGGCGTCGGATTCTCGTACGGATGAG
>CALBZH010000738.1 GCA_937889795.1 uncultured Syntrophobacteraceae bacterium
AGGGGTGAAGCGTTGACGATACGGCCCTGTATAATATAGACAATCAGGCTTAACGGCTCGACGAGTGCCATTCGCTGAGCCTGACTAGGCCATGAGCAGCAGGGCAACGACTGGAATGGTCAACACGAGGGTCGTTAGGAGCCACCAGGTCGAGCCCTCCTCCCCCCGAACGCGCGATTGCACCCCGTGGACGGCAACCCCCACGGCCGCAATTCCGCTCGTGAGAGACACGCTCAAGGCCAGGAGCCCTCGCATGCGACAACCAAGCACTTCAACGGGTGTCAGCGCAATCGCAAAGAACAAGAGGGGAGCAGCCCAGGGAATCACGACGAGACGCACGAAACGAGTCATTTGAAGCCCTTCCAATCCAAATTGAGGTTACCAAAGCGAGGTGCATGAGACCATTGTGAGCCAGGACACCCACGACCCCACTGAGACAGAGCCGACAAGTCCGCCTTCGGACGCGTCCTTCAAACACATGATTCACTTTTTCTTCGAGCTCGGGATGCTGAAGAAGACCCCGCGCTCCGGCTACCAGTTTCTCGGATCCGGTGGCGAGTCCGTCGCGGACCACACGTTTCGAATGACCCTCATCGGCTATTCCCTGGCACGCCTCACCCCGGGGGTCGATCTCCTGAAGGTCCTCAGCCTCTGCCTCTTTCACGATGTTCCCGAAGCGCGCACGGGGGATCTCAATTATGTGAACAAGCAATACGTGAAACCAAACGAGGATGGCGCCATCGTCGATCTGGCCGAAACGCTTCCCTTCGGAGAGGAATACCGCGCCCTCATGGAGGAGTATCGGGAACGCCGAACCATGGAATCCCGGCTCACCCACGACGCGGACCAACTGGACCTCATCCTGGAGCTCAAAGAACAGCATGATCTGGGGAACGGTTATGCCATGCGGTGGATCGAGTTCGCCCTGAAGCGATTGGACACGGAAATCGCCAAAGCGATCGCCTCCCGCATTCTCACCACGGATTCCGCCGCTTGGTGGTTTGAAGGCCACGACCACTGGTGGCACCGCAAACAGGAAGACTGAGATTCGCCTCTCCGTTGCCATGCCCAACACCGTGGAACCAGGCGTTCGGGACGATGTCCCGAGTGTCCCCGAGAGCTCCTCTCTCAGGCCGATCCTTGACCTGGCAACCGGGGGACCCATCCAGCTTTGAAGCCTACTTCACCTTGCAGGAGCCGTGGATCGCACTGCAGGCTTCCGTGAACATCCGCCCGATCCAGTCTTCGTGTCTCGGATACGGCGCACCGGACTCGATCTCCGCCAGGCGTCCCGCATAGCGCTGGGTTGTGCTCACAAAGGTCGCGTGGCTCCATGTGAGCGGGGAAACCGAAAGGGGCTCGCCGGTGTGCGGATGGATCTGTTCGGCCATCACTCCGGACGGGAGGGTATGGTCGCAGGCCCACAGGAGGATTTTTTCGACCTCCCGGAGCTGATCTCTTGTTTCCGCGACGTTCAGGAGGTACTCGGCGAGCCAGAGCGTCGCAATGAACCACGGATTCCCCGTGACCTCCGGCCCGACCCGATGGTAGTCATCATGCTCGTAGCGGGCCATGCCCCCCGTGGCTCCCCCCACCCACAACCGCTCGCGTAGCACGGCCATGGTCGCCGCGATCCGAGGATCGTCCGGTTTGTACACGCCAAAGGCAAACAACCCCCAGAGGCTCGAATCACAGGTGCCATCGACTTCCAGGGTGCCGCCCCTGCCGCGCGAGAGCATGCGACAAAACCGTCCCAGGTCCTCCCGCCACAGGTGCTTGGAAGCGCCGTCGCGGATTTCGGATGCGGCCTTTCGATAAGCCCGCGCCCGTTGCTCCTCGCCGAAGACGTCGCAGAAGAGTGACGCCGCCGTCAAACCGCCGAAGACCGCCGCCACGGTGAAGCTCAGGATGCCGCGCCTCTCCTCCCACAGGTCGTAAGAGGGCCCCGGCAGCCCGGTCTCCTCATCGCGATAGGCAACCATGAAATCGCCCGCTCGCTTGATGAGCTGCCGATAGAGGGGCTTGATGAAATCGATGTCGCGGTAGAGCACGAAATGCTGCCAGAGCGCCCAAATCACCAGAGCCGTCTCGTCTTCCTGGATGGGGAGCTGGTCTTTCCCGTTATCGACCCAGGGATGCCAGGACGATGCAAGGCTGCCGTCGGGATTGTACTTGTGGAGGAAATAGCCTTCCTCGCTCAGAACTGACGCCGCAAATTGGTAGAATCTCCGAGAGTGCTCGGGATACCCGGCAAGATCCAGCGCATTGGCGACCAGCGCCCCATCCCTGGGCCACACGTACGAGTAGGTATCGCGGTTGTATTGAATCACATCTGAATCGTTTCCCGCCAGAATCCCCCCATTCCAGTCGATCTGGGTGCTCAGGATCAGCAGGCTGCGTCGGTATTGGGCTTGGATCGCCTCGGGCAGAAACCCGTCGGGGAGCGGCTCCTTGCGGACCCATAGCCTCCAGTAGTCGGCCGTGCGCTTGATGAGGGTCCGTGGATGCTTGT
This sequence comes from uncultured Syntrophobacteraceae bacterium, assembly GCA_937889795.1. Taxonomy (GTDB): domain Bacteria; phylum Desulfobacterota; class Syntrophobacteria; order Syntrophobacterales; family Syntrophobacteraceae; genus CALBZH01. The sequence goes on from CALBZH010000738.1 coordinate 2,513, forward strand.
GCTTCACCAGTCCATCCAGGCGACGCACCTCGTCCCACTTCTCCCCCGCGCAGATCCAGTAATACGCCGCTCCGGACCCGTGCCCCTCCAAATCCAGGTGCAGGGCGATGACGGAGTCGACGGAGCCCTGCGCAACCGCATTCCCCGATAGAATCCCATCCTCGGCATCCCGAAAGGTTCCCTCCCTGCCGCCCACGTTCTTCACCCCCACGGCATACTGCGAGATGCTCTCCGAATCGTCCGTCATTCCATTGGCGAGGAAATACCGGGATCCCTTGTAATGCACCACGCCGCCGGCGTGCGGGTCGAAAACCGCCGTATCCCCGATGCTGTTTCCCGAAAGATTGAAATCGTGGGAAAAGAAGAGTCGGACCTCGCGCCTCCCAGGGAGAAGATTCTCGACGACGACTTCCCTCACATAGACATTTTCATGGAAATCCACCGCACCCCTGCAGCTGAGGAGTAGTCCGATCTCACGATGGTAGAGATCGACCCTCGCTGCGAGAGCATCCTCCTCGTAAAGGAGCTCCATCGCCCAGTCCTTACCAACCCAGGAGAAATGCGGCGAGACAAACACGCCAAGCCGACAGGCATTGCCGCTCAAATGGTTCTCCTGACCGACATGCGGGAAATACAGGTCCCGAATGCAATAGTCCCGGTCAAAGCAGAGCAGGAGTCTTCCATTTCCGAGGGGAATATCGCGTGGCATGATGCATCTCCGTCGGACTCAGAGGAGCCGGTATTTGAAAGCGCGCCGGGTCCATTCGTTCTTTGGAAACAAGATCAAGCAAGGGGTTCTCACGACGCGCCACTCGTCGCCGAGCGGCACAATCGACGACGGTGCCCTCGCACTAGCCCCAACCCTTTCGTGACCGTGCGCCATGACAGCCCACGGTGCACGCGTGTCACCCGACCTCGAGCAGGCGAGCCGCTTCGCGGTCCAGGAGCCACAGCAGCTCTCCCTCCACGGGACGAATCCTGCCGGCGGGCAGGGAAGCGCCGGAGCCCGACAGGACGTCCTTGACCGTTTCCGCCTTCCCAGCCCCGCTTACCAGGAAGACGACATGTCTCGCCCGGTTCAGCACCGGAAGCGTCAGCGTGATGCGGTCCAACGCGGGAATCCCCCCGTGAACGCTGATCGCGCGCCGTTTCTTCTCGCTCAGCGCGGCCGATTCGGGGAAAAGGGAGGCAGTGTGACCGTCACTCCCCATGCCGAGGATCACCAGGTCGAAGACCGGGAGCTCGTTCTTCTTCAAGTGGAAGGAACGAACCAGCTCAAGCTCGTAATGCGCCGCGCCATCCTCGGGCAGGAGCTCCCCGTTGACCGGATGCAGATGATCGGCTGGTATGGGCACGAGGCTCAAGAAATCCCCCCATGCCGCTCCGAAATTGCTGTGGGGGCTCTCCCGAGGCACGCACCGCTCATCGACCCAAAAAAAATGCGTGCTCGACCACGGAACCGCGGAGACGGTCGGAGGAGCGGCCAGCCGGCGATGCATCTCCCGTGGCGTCTCCCCGCCCGACAGGGCGGCAGAGAACCGTCCTTGCCGGGCAACGCTCTCCCGGGCGACCGCGATGAAACGCTCGACGGCCCGCGCGGCCAGCTCCCCGGGATCCGAAACCACCGTGATGGATGCATCGATCATGAAGCGGCCTCCCCTTCTATCCCCGTTCCGGTCCCATGGTGCCCGCCGCGTACGGGTGGAGCATTCGCCCGCGCGCATCGCACTCTTCGCACCGCTCCAGAATGGGCGACAGGAAAGCCCAGCTCAGCTCCACGCCGTCCTGGCGCCAGAAAAGCATCCGGTCTCCTCGGATGCAATCGATGAGCACCTTCTCGTACGCATCGAGCACGGGACCGCCGTAGTTTTGGCTGTACAGGAAATCCATGGCCACGGCTCTCAACCGCAGGGTCGCCCCGGGGTTCTTGGTCTGGAAAACCATGCTGATCTTTTCTTCGGGGTGAATGCCGAGCGTGAGACGGTTCGCCTGGATCTTCTCGCCGAGAATATTCCGGAAGATGGAGTGGGGCACTTCCCGGAAATGGATGTCAACCTGCGTAGCCTTCCGGGCCATCCGCTTGCCCGAAGTCAGGTTGAAGGGAACTCCCTGCCAGCGCCAGTTGTCGATATGAACCCTCATGGACGCGTAGGTTGGAGTGAGCGAGGCCGGATCCACTCCCGGCTCCTCCCGATAGGCAGGGACCGCCTTCCCATCGATGGTCCCCGGGCCATACTGGCCCAGTAGCAGGTAGTCGGTGAGCTTCTGGACCGGAAAGGGCCTCAGGGAGCGAAAGACCTTGGTCTTCTCGTCCATGACCAAATCCGTCTCGAAGCGCGGGGGAGGCTCCATCGCGGTCAGCGCCAGCAGCTGCATCATGTGGTTCTGGAACATGTCTCGAAGAACGCCGGCTTCCTCGTAGTAGCCCGCCCGGTGCTCCACCCCGAGCGTTTCGGCGGCTATGATGTCGACGTGGTCGATGTAGCGCCGATTCCAGATGGGCTCGAAAATCGCATTAGCAAAACGAAGAATCAGGACGTTCTGCACGGTTTCCTTGGCCAAATAGTGGTCGATCCGAAAGATCTGGCCCTCCCGAAAACTCTCCTGAAGCGCCCGGTCCAGGGCCATCGCGGTCGCCAGATCGCGGCCAAATGGCTTTTCTACGACCATGCGCGCCCACGGCACTCCGTTTCCGCCCTCTTCGGCAAGACCTATTCGACCGACTTGCCCCGCAACAGTTTCGTAGAGCATCGGAGGGATGGCCAGGTAGAATATGCGGTTGCCGAGCGTGCTCGATTGCTCGTCCAGCTCGCGAAGGTAGCTGGCCAGATCCTCGAAGGATTTCCGTTCGGTGTAGTCGACAGACCGGTAGTGGACCAGGGATGCAAACCGTTCCCAGTCGGCGTCGTTGCCTGGAGCCAGCCCGAGGCGCAGCTTGTTTCGAAACGCCGCGTCGTCCATCCGGGTGCGTGCACACCCGACAATGCGAACGGGGTCGGGGAGGCCGCCGAGCCGATGCAGGTTGAACAAGGCGGGGATGAGCTTCCTCTCGGCCAAGTCACCAGAAGCCCCGAAGATGACGAGCGTACACGGGTCGAGAGGCTCCGACGCAATGCATTCGCGATCCGACAGCCCCAGATCGCTGACTTCACACAAGGCCCGGACCGGCTGAGCATTGGCGACAGACTCCCGCGTTTGTTTGCTCGGTGAGCCCTCTTCCATAAGATTCTACTCCTCTGGCTCGCCCCCCGCATGAACCACCGAATGCCCGCCGAACTCCCGGCGCAAGGCCGCAAGCACCCGGTCGGCAAACGGATCCTTCTGACGAGAGCGAAACCGCTGAAACAGGGAGAGGGCAATGACCGGGATGGCGACCGACGACTCCACGGCCTGCTGCACGGTCCACCGCCCCTCGCCCGAATCCTCGACATACCCCGTGATACCCGTCAGCGTCGGGTCCTGTCGAAAGGCGTCCTCGGCAAGCTCCAGGAGCCAGGAGCGCACCACGCTGCCCTGGTTCCAGAGATGGGCCACCTGACCAAAGTCGAGACTCTCGGCGTAAGGCGAGGCTTCCAGCAGCTGAAACCCTTCCCCGTACGCTTGCATCATGCCGTACTCAATCCCGTTATGCACCATCTTCACGAAATGCCCGGCTCCGGGTCCCCCACAGTAGAGGTAGCCATCCTTCGGAGCCAGGGTCTGGA
>CALBZH010000739.1 GCA_937889795.1 uncultured Syntrophobacteraceae bacterium
CAAGACAAAGGGAAATCCCTGCATTGGGACCGCCATTGCCTCAGTCATTCTCAAGCTGCGAATTGAACGCTTGCAGGTGGTTGAGAGACCCGGCTTTGAGGTTGGTGTACACGCGTATGATGTCTTTATGAGTTGTGCGAGCCAGCGCCGCTTCCAGGTCAGCGATATCGGTTTCTTCGATGATGACTCCCACCTCGAGTGCATCGGTCACGGACAAAAAGCCTTTGTCGATCAACTCATTGTACAATTCCTGAAGATCCCCGTTGGTGAATACGCCTACCCCCTGGACCGGATCCGGGCGGCCATACCGATCCAGCAAAGTCTTGATGGCATCCATGTGCGTCTGCTCACTCTTGGATATGTTGCTGAAAATGGTCAGACCCCACTCTTCGTACAGCGCAATGTACACATCCCTTGCCAGCTTTTCCTCTTCCCGCATGTAGACCAAATCATCGATTTCGTCTTGGGTCAGCCCGGCTGCCAAGATCGGCCCGGAAGCCATGATCGTGATCACGGCGACGAGCCCGAGAGTGAGCCAAAATCTATTCCTGGAATCCCCTGACATTCGTTTCATGAACATTTCTCCTTTCAAGCTTTCCTGTGTTGTTTGCTCGCCGACCGGACCAGGCGGGAAGCCCGGACGGGCGAGAGCCTTGCCATGGACCCGAGGACTTTAGCAAGTCCCGCGCCTCCTACAATGCCCCATCGGCTCGGACCGCCGCGAAGGCTCGGCGCTGATCGATTCCGCGGCGAGCCGTCGTGCTTCGATTTGGCATCCGAAGCCAACTCCAAGCCCCATCAATAGGCTTTACACGAGACCCATCCAGAACGTCACAGGCAGGTCTCACATTTCCAGCGCAGTCGTCTGCATGAGGTGAGACAGGTCGCTCGGTGCCTTGGCGGATGGAATCCGCGGTTCGTCCATTCTGTCGAGGAATCGACGATATTGTCGAGCACGAGCCTTAACGATCGATCCTTGAGTGGTTATCCTTGTTGAAAGTGCTGCCCCAACAGACATTGGACTGAAGATGACATGAGGGCTCAAGATGGTATCCGACAAGAGGGTTCTCGTACTTTACCCATTGGTGGGAGTCATGGCCTTCATGCTGCTCTCATATGCCCATGAAGGATTCGTTTCGGATAGAAGCCTCGAAACCTACTATCTTCCGATGACGGTAGGGTTTACGGTAGGCTGTGTCATCGCGCTCATGCGCAATACGATCGAGACCAGGACGCGGCAGTATGAAAGGCAGCTTTCCAAGGAGCGGGAGGACGCGGTTCTCGGGCGGGCGGCGGCGGCCATCGCGCACGAGGTTCGCAACCCTTTGAATGCCATTGCCATGGGGCTCCAGCGGCTGCAGATCGAGGCCGAAGATCTTGGCTCCGAGCACCGGCGGCTCCTCAGCCTCATGCTTGACTCTGTGCAGCGGGCGAATGGGATCATCGGAGATCTCCTGCGGTATTCCCGGCCCCAGCACCCCCGCAAGGAGCCGTTCTGCCTTGCCCAAGCCCTTGAAGACCTGTTGATGCTCTACAAACCGCTTTGCACCGATCTCGGCATTGTCGTCCGAGAGCGCATTGTGTTTAGAGACCCGGCTTTTGGAGACGCCGACCTTTTGAAACAGGTCATGGAAAACCTGCTCAGAAATGCCATTGAAGCCCAGCCGTGCGGCGGATTTCTCGAGGTAGAGCTTAGGGGCGAGGAAAGGGAAGTTGTCTTGGCGGTTCGCAACGGGGGATTCTCGCTCCCGCGGGATGAGGCCGTACGGATCTTTGAGCCTTACTTCACCACCAAAGCCCAAGGGACCGGCCTCGGAATGCCCATCGCCTTGCGCATCGTGAGGGCCCACGGGGGGCACATGGACGTTCAGACGAACGGCAACGATCACGTGGAGATCTCCGTCCGCCTTCCGCTGTTGGAATGTCCAACCACAATTCAGGAAGAGCCAAGAGGGCAGAGCTCAGATGAGAATTCTCGTCGTGGATGATGATCCCATTCAGAGGGAGATGCTGCGAGGGTTTCTCGCCAACCAGGGATACAAGGTCCTTTCGACCTCCAACGGGGAGGAAGCTCTCGACATTTTTCAGAAGCAGGCCATCAGCCTCGCCCTTCTCGACCATCGCATGCCGGGGATCACCGGGGACGAGGTACTGGCGAAAATGAAAGCGATCAACCCCCTGGCAAGGGCAATCCTCATCACAGCCTATGGCGACGTTCAGACGGCGGTCACCATCCTGAAGCTGGGAGCCGATGATTTTCTCGAAAAGCCCGTGAATTTGTCGAAGCTCTTGGACAAGATCAGGGAGATCGAACGGGAGATCGGCGTTGAGGAAGATGTCTCCGTGGTCAAAGCGGCGGCGGAAGAGGGGCCCTTACCCCTGAAAATCGTTGCCGAGAGCCCTGCCATGAAGGAAGTCATTTCGCTTGTGCGCCGGATGGCGGACAGCCCATGGCCCGTACTCATTCTGGGAGAGACGGGAACGGGGAAAGAGCTCATCGCCCGGCTCCTGCACCTTCTGAGCAGCAGGAAAGATCACCCTTTTATCGAGGTCAACTGCGCCGCGGTCCCTGAGAGCCTTTTCGAGAGCGAGTTGTTCGGCCATGAAAAAGGAGCGTTCACAGGAGCCCTGAGCCGTCGTCGCGGACGTATGGAGCTGGCCGACAGAGGAACCCTGTTCCTGGATGAAATCGGTGAGATGCCACTCAACCTGCAGCCAAAGCTTCTCCGTTCCTTGCAGGAGCGAAAGATCAGCCGGGTGGGTAGCGAATCCGAGCTCCGGTTGGACGTGAGACAGATCTCGGCCACGAATCGGGATCTCAAGCGAATGACCGACGCGGGGCAATTCCGGGAAGACCTCTACTACCGCGTCAAGGTGCTGGAGATCAAAATCCCACCGTTGCGCGAGCGGCGAGAAGACATTCCGGCGCTGATCGAGTTTTTTCTCAGACGCTATGCTGGAGGCACGCTCCGTTTCACACCCGAGGCCTTGAATGTCCTGATCAAATACCCCTATCCGGGTAATGTGCGTGAATTGGAGCATGCCATCCAGCGGACCATTACCCTCACGCGAGGATCGGTTGTCCGGGCCTCAGACCTGCCTGAAGAGATCCGCCGGTATGAGGCCACCACCAGCGGAACGTTGATCGAACGACTCAACGCCCTCGAGCGGGAAATGATCCTGTCGGCATTGGAGAAAAAGAGTTGGGTTCAGACCCAGGCAGCAGAGCTCTTGGGCATCAGCGAGCGGGTGCTGCGCTACAAGATGAAGAAGCATCAGGTTCTGAATGAAGGACCAACTCCCACACAATAACAAAAGGGGCTACGAGTCATCCTCGTAACCCCTTGAATTTTCTGGTGGGCCGTTAGGGAATCGAACCCCAAACCTC
>CALBZH010000740.1 GCA_937889795.1 uncultured Syntrophobacteraceae bacterium
GAGATATCCACTCGTGACTGGAGTTCAGACGTGTGCTCTTCCGATCTTTGCAATCCCCTTGCGTGCGGCATTGGGATGGACGGCAAAATCGATTTCGGCAGTCATCGTTTCTTCGTCGAGCTCGTAACAGGCAACGGCGACGATGTGCTCGGCATCCATGTCGCCCGTCAGCCCCACGATGGTCATGGTCTTGTCGTAATCAATGTTGACCATGCGCTGCACATCGTAGTGAGGGTAGACTTTCATGAGCGAGAGGAAGCGAATGTACGACTCCTCTCTCGGCAAGGAGTAGAAGAACTCTTTGAGCGCCCGTTCATCCGTCGGTTTTGCCGGTCGGAAAAAAGCGGTGGTCTCTGGGTCGAAAACCTGAGTCACCTCCAAGTGGGCCGGATAGAGGGCTCTAGGGCTTGGCAACGGTGCCAGGTCTCTCCTCAGGTACTTCAGCTGCTGGGCTTCCCGCATCAATTCTTCCCGAAAGTCAGGATGGGCGATTCCGATAAGCGCAAGCGCCCGCTCTCGAATGGACTTGCCGTGCAGCTGGGCCGTGCCATACTCGGTTACCACGTACTGCACCCCTCCCCGGGTCGTCACCACGCCCCCGCCCTCGGTGAGCATGGGGACAATGCGCGACCGGCTTCCATCCAGCGTGGTCGAGGGAAGAACAATGATGGCTTTCCCTTTGCGGGAATGGCGGGCTCCGCGGAGGAAATCAATGGCTCCGCCGACTCCGCTAAAGATTTCATAACCCACCGAGTCTGCGCAAACCTGTCCAGTCAGGTCCACCTCCAAGGCGGAGTTGATGGAAACCATTTTGTCGTTGGCCGAAATGATCAGGTAATTGTTGGTGTACTCGACCGGGTGAAACGCAACCATGGGATTGTTGTGCACGAAATCGAAAAGCTCCCGCGTGCCCAGGCAGAAGCTCGTCACGATCCTCCCGGGGTGGAGCGTCTTCTTTGCATTGGTGATGACCCCCTTTTTGATGAGGTGAAGGTAGGCATCCGTCAGCATGTCGGCATGGACGCCGAGATCTCGCTTCTCATCCAACGCATACAGAACGGCGTTGGGAATGCTGCCGACGCCCACACGAATCGTGGAGCCATCCTCCACCAGCTTGGCGACATTCTTGCCGATTTGCTCCGCGATTGGGGTCATCGGTGCCTGAGGCATCTCCAGCAGCGGTTCTTCATGCTCGACGATGATGTCGATGTCACGCACGTGGATATAGGATTCGCCCAAGGTTCTCGGCATCTGGGGGTTCACCTGAGCGATCACATGCTTGGCGTTCTCCGTCGCGGCCCGAACGATGTCGACAGCGACACCGTAGTTGCAGAATCCATGCTTGTCGGGTGGAGCAACCTGAATGAGAGCCACGTCGAGGGGCATGGCTCCGCTGCGGAACAGCTCAGGAACGTCTCCCAGGTTAATGGGCGTATAGTCGGCACGTCCCTCCGACACGGCTTCTCGGCTGGCTGCCGCCACGAAGAAGGATTTCAGCCGGCAGCTGTCGAAGAAGCTGGCATCCGTGTAATGCGTGTGGCCGATGCTCAAAATGTGCAGGATCTCGAGATCCGCAAGATACGGCATCTCCGCTTCGAGTGCCCGCACCAGGTGCTGCGGCTCGCCACATCCCGAGCCGATGAACACGCGGTTGCCTCGTCGGATGGCCTTGATGGCTTTCTCGGCCGTCTTGATGCGTTCTTTGTAGAGAGACAGCCAAGGACGTGGCGATTCGTCCCGGATCACCACCTGCGCCTGCGCTGACGATTCCTCTCCCATCGTGGTCCCCTTGCACGGATTCCCTCCGGACGCGAGGTCAGGAGGCCTTGTTCCTGTTTTGTTTCGCGGTTGGTGAAGGAGCTGGCGGAGCGGTTCGCGATAGATGCCATCCCAAACATCCTGCGGCTCCGACCATTGCCAGGCACAGCAGCTGTCCCATGGTCAAAACGCCCAGCACAAACCCGAGGTGGGCATCGGGCTCTCTGAAGAACTCCATGAAGAACCTGAAAATGCCATAGAAGAACACAAAAAAGACAACCATCATCCCGTCTCGGAAAGCTCTTTGACGCAGTGTCCATAAAACGATAAAAAGTACAAACCCTTCCATGAGGGATTCGTAGAGCTGGGAGGGATGACGCGGCAGGGGACCGCCGTCTGGGAAAACCATACCCCAGGGAAGATCGGTGGGGCGCCCGAACAGCTCCCCGTTGATGAAATTCCCGATGCGGCCAAGTCCCAGGCCGATTGGCGCCGTCACAATGGCACTGTCAGCGATCACCCAGAAAGGGATCTTCCTTCTGCGACTGAACAGAACGCCGGCGATGACCGCACCGATCAAGCCCCCGTGGAAGGACATGCCGCCCTGCCACGTGGCGACGATGTCAAGGGGGTGGGTGAGGAAGTGCCCGTAATTGTTGTATTGATAGAAAATCACATAACCCAGCCGGGCACCCACCACCAGGCCGATGGCCAGGTAGAAAATCAAGTCCTGGGCGACTGTGCCGACGAGGCCGACCTCCTTGGAGCGCTTCTGCTTCTGAATAAGGAAATAGCCCGCGACAAAGCCCAAAACGTACATGAGCCCATACCAACGGATGTGGATGGGACCTATGGTAATGATGTCGGGATTGATACGAGGGTACGGAATCATCTCATGGTTTCCTTTCCGTGGGGAAAGCTAGCACACGGTTTTTGCCGGGTCAATTGTGAGGAGGACAATGCCGAAATGAGCCACCACGACGATCACCATCACGGCCACGACCATCACCACTCGCACCATGAGCACGACCACCACCATCACGAGCAGCATCACCATGGCTGCCACGGGCATGGGGAGAAGACTGAGAAGCACTCTCAAACACCCCTTTCGGACAGGACAAAGCTGATTAAGGTTTTGGATCATTGGATCCACCACAACGAAGAGCATGCGAAATCGTATGGGGAGTGGGCCGAGCGGGCTCGTCGTTTGGGAGAGGACCAGACGGCCGGGATCCTGGACGAGATCGCTGCTGAGACGTTTCGTCAGAACGAGAAGTTTCGAGATGCGCTGACCCTGCTCCACAAGGAGCAGGAGCCGGCACCGCGTTGACAGTGCTGGGAACGGTGTGACATAGTGCAAGGTCTCGCTCGCTTTGAAGACGGGCACCATTCCAGGTTCACGGGGTAAGAGGTTTGAACGATCAGGCTCTGGAGCGCCATGCCTGCTGGATCCATGGGCAGTGGCGAACGGGTGGGAACTATTGCAGGCTCGTGCGGCCTGCGACGGGTTCGCCCTACGCGGAGGCGACCTGCGCGGATGCCGAGATGGTGACTCTCGCGCTTCGAAGTGCTCGGGACGCGCTCATCGGTTGGAGGAGGACGCCTGCGGTTGAGCGTGCCATGATTCTTCACAGCTGGGCCAATGGGATCCGCGGGTCGGAGGACGTCCTGGCGCCTCTGTTGAGCGAAGAAGTCGGTAAGCCACTGTGGGCAGCGCGGGATGAAATCAGGAGCGTGGCGACCCTCGTTGAGTACTTCGCCGAGGAAGGCCTTCGAATGAACGGGGAGGTTCAGCCTGCGAGGCAAGCCCGACAACAGGTGACCGTTGCCCGGGTTCCGGTTGGGGTGGTGGTTGCCATCACGCCGTTCAATTACCCTTTGAGCACACTTGCCTGCAAGGTCCCGCCCGCTCTCGCCGTCGGATGCTCGGTCGTGCTGAAGCCCGATGAGCACACTCCTGTGAGCAGTCTTTTCCTGAGTCGGCTGGCGGTCGACGCTGGGTTGCCTCCCGGCGTGTTCAACGTGGTCACCGGCTCCGGTGAGGAAACAGGCCGACTCCTCGTCGAGCACCCGATTCCTCGGCTGGTGAGCTTCACGGGAAGTACGTCCGTGGGCAAGGAAATCCAGGCCCTGAGTGCCCGATGGGTTCGCAAGGTGATTCTGGAGCTCGGGAGCAATTGCCCGGCGATCGTTTGCAGTGATGCAACCTGGCGGGAGCTTCTGCCCGACATCGTCAAGCAGTGCTACAAGAACAGCGGCCAGTATTGCTACCGTATCAGCCGCCTCTACGTTCAGGATTCGATCTACGAAGCGTTCCTGGAGGATCTCATCCGTTTGACCGAGGCCATCCGGGTTGGCCCTCCATCTGCACCCGATACCCAGTTGGGCCCCTTGAACAACGCGGAGATCCTTGCCATCGTCGAACGCCAGGTGGCCGATGCG
>CALBZH010000741.1 GCA_937889795.1 uncultured Syntrophobacteraceae bacterium
ACCACCGAGATCTACACTCTTTCCCTACACGACGCTCTTCCGATCTGATTCCGAGATGGGGGGGCCGACGAGGAGGCCCGCCTCATCGCAGCTCAGTTCGATCCCACCTGGGTCGTGAACACGTATGTCCCCCAGGGCCGAGACCCCGCAGACCCGGCCTTCCAGGTCAAATTGCAGTTTTTCTCCCGGCTGCGTGGCTGGCTTCAGGAGCGGTTTCAGCCGAATCAGCCCCTCGTCTGGGTAGGCGACATCAATGTCGCGCCCGAGCCTCTGGATGTGTTCGATCCCAAACGGTTGGAGGGAAAGATCGGTTTTCATCCCGAGGAACGGCTGGCCTACGAGCGAGTCCGGTCCTGGGGCTTCGTGGATGTTTTTCGCAAGCACCACCCTGACACCAAACAGTTCACGTTCTGGGATTACCGCATCCCGGGAAGCCTTCCCAAAAACCTGGGATGGCGTTTGGACCATATCCTCTGCACACCGCCCCTTGCGGACCGGTCGCGGGAATGTGCGGTTGACCAGAATCAGCGCGCACTGGCTCAGCCGAGCGACCACGCGCCCGTGTGGGCCGTGTTTGATCGTTAGCGTTCAGCCTTTAGCCGAGGACAAAGGTCTCCATGGTACCGGCCGAGCATAAGCCCGATCCTCTGATTGAAAGACGGCTCCTCGAAGAGCGCGTCCGGATGCTGTATGCACAGGCCCCCATCAGCCTGATGGGCACGGCGCTGAATGCCGTGATCCTGGCTGTCGTCCTGAGCAGAGTCATTTCCCCCATGCGGTTGATTCCCTGGACGTGTCTGATGCTTCTTCTCGTGACGACAGTCCGGTGGGGCTTGCTCGAATCGTATCGTCGCGCGTCCACTCAAGCCTTGTACGCTCGGCGCTGGGCCAACTATATTATCCTCGCCCTGGCGTGCTCAGGGATCTTGATGGGGCTTTCCGGTGTGTTCTTGTTCCCGTACCAATCCCACACACACCAGGCCTTCCTCGCTCTCCTCCTCGGCGGCATGATGGCGGGTGCGGCGGGTTCGTTCTCCGTCATGATGGAAGCCTACCTCGCTTTCAGCATCCCTGCCGTCCTCCCCACGGTGGTGCGGCTCCTGGCTCAGCCCGGCCCGATCCAGATGGCCATGGGCGGCATGTTCCTGGTCTTTTCGGGTCTCATGGTGGCAACCGCTTACTCGCTCTACAGGACTTCGACCAAATCCCTGCGACTGCGGTTCGAAAATCAGGATCTCATCGAGACGCTCACGGAAGCAAAGCTCCAGTCGGACCGCATGGTCGAAGCCCTCCAGCACGAGATCAGCGAACGCGTGGAAGCTCAGAAAGCCCTTCAGGACAGCGAGCAGCAATTCCGGCGCCTGGTGGAGACGCTGAGCGAAGGGTTGGGAATGTTGGATGAAAATGGCCACATTTCCTATGTGAACGACAGGCTGTGCGAGATCCTCGAGTATTCGAGACAGGAGCTTTTGGGAAGAGCCGTGGGAGACCTGTTCGAATCGGCCCTTCGCATCACGCTCGATCCGGAGACCTTGAAGCGGACCTTGCGCAAACGCACGTCCTCGGAAATGCAAATGATCACCAAGACGGGTCGAAAACTGCCGGTGATCATTTCTGCCTCGCCCGTGTTCGATGACGCGTCGCATTTTCGAGGAACCATCGCGGCGATCACGGACATCAGCATTTTGAAACGGGCGGAAAAGAGCCTGCGGGAATCCGAAGAGAAGTACCGCACGATTTTCAACTACTCCCCGCTTGGAATCATCCACTTCGACAAACACGGCGTTGTTACTGCCCACAATGACACATTGACCCGAATGTCCGGCGCGAAGCCGAATCAATTCATCGGCATGAACCTGGTCGAGTCCTTCACCGACTCCGACATGATTGCGGCCATCAAAGACTGCCTTGCGGGAAAGCCCGGCCATTACGAAGGGGACTACCGGTCCATTCTGACGGACAAAGTAACACCACTGAAGGTCGAATACGGTCCCATTGTCGCAGAGGACGGTACCGTTTTGGGTGGCATCGGCATCATCGAGGACATCTCGGACCGGAAGCGCGCCGAAAGAGAGCTGAAGGACCAGCTGCATTTCCTGCAGACGTTGATCGACACGATTCCCAACCCGGTCTTCTACAAAGACACGGAAGGACGGTACATCGGCTGCAACAAAGCCTTTGAGGAGCGTTTGGGAGCCAAGCGGGAGGAGATTGTTGGAAAGACCGTCTTCGATCTCATGCCACCGGAGCTGGCACAGAAATACAATCGCCTGGACCATGAGCTTTTTGGAGAACCGGGAGAGCAGGTGTTCGAAAGCGCCCTCCTGTTCGCCGACGGGTTGACCCACGAGGTCATGGTGAACCGAGCCACCTTCACGGATGCCGATGGACAAATCGCGGGGCTGGTCGGCGTCAACGTGGACATCACCGATCTGAAGCATGCCGAGGAAGCGCTGCGGCATGCTCACGACGAGCTGGAAAAGCGGGTCAAGGAGCGCACGGCGGCTCTCGCCAAGGCGAACGAGGAGCTCTTGAACGAAATCGCGGAGCGACAACGCGCGGAGGAGGCCCTGCGCGAAAGCACCGAGAAGCTGAAGCTTTTCGCCTATTCGGTCGCCCACGATCTCAAGAGTCCGGCCGTCGGCATTTACGGCATCACAAAGCTCCTTCACATGAAATACCGCGATTTACTCGACGAGCGCGGACGGACCTATTGCGATCAGATCCTGAAGGCCTCCGAGCACGTTGCGGCCCTGGTTGAAGAGATCAACATCTACGCCATGGCCAAGGAAGCTCCGATCAACATCGAGCCGATCCGGATCAGCGAAATCCTGCGGATTGTCTACGAGGAGTTTTCAGCCCGACTGAGTGTTCGGCGAATTGGCTGGGTCCAACCCTTTGACGATGCAGAAATCCGCGCAGACCGGATGTCGCTGCTTCGCATTTTCAGAAACCTCGTTGACAACGCGCTCAAGTACGGCGGGGAGCGCTTGACCCAGATCCGCATCAGCTATGCGGAATCCGAAACCCACCACATTATCTCGGTCAGCGACGACGGCGTTGGCATCCGGCAGGAGGATTCAGAAAGGATTTTCGGCCCCTTCCAGCGCCAGCGGAGCTCGAGAGGGATCGAAGGAACGGGCTTGGGTCTGGCCATCGTGAAAGAAATGGCTGAGCGTCACGGGGGAGAAGTACGGGTCAAGCCGGGGGGCGATTGCGGAACGACGTTTTCTGTGACGATTTCCAAGGCCCTATGAACCGTCGCCAAGTGGACCCCTCTTCCGGGGTGAGCTGGGCTGGCTCACGAATGGCAGCCACCATCAGCGCCTGACGACGAGCACCCAAGGGAGGGAGGCAGACTCGGCAGCCTGCCTCCCGTTTCGTTTCCAGGAAACCCGGTTCACTAAACGATGTTCTTCTTCTCCCACTCTTTGAGCTTCTCTTTGCCGATGCCCAGATACCTCAAGAAGATGAAATCGTTATCCCCGCCAACCGGACGGCACATCCATTTCAGGCGCGGAGGCGTGAGGGTCATCTTCCAGGGGGGCGCCTGGAAAGCGACATCGCCGTAGAAGGGATCCGTGCCTTTCTCGAAGATCCCGCGATCCCACCAGACCTCATCCTCGAAGGTGTCCTTGATATCGGTCATCCAGGCCGTGGCGACAATACCCGGACCGCGGCGATTGACCACGTAGTCCTGAACCAGGTCCAGGATTTCCTCGCCAGTGTAGTTCTGGGACCATTTCTCGATACCTTGATGGATCGCCGGCTGGTTCTCCTTGTTGAGGCGGTCGAAAATGGTCGGGAACTGGGCGCGGAGCTCCGGCTCCTTCATGATGTTGGTAAGGCCTTCCCAGTTCGGATCGCTGAACCCGGCGATGAAGCTGTAACCATTCTTGGTCTTGACGATCGTGTAAGGAAATACGGAGCTGTCGTAGGCGCCAACCAGTCCGCGGAGGGTGCCGGTCGCATGGTAGTATTGAATGTGGTAGTCGCAGAAGCGCAGCTCGGCCTCCGGGGGCGCGACATCGACCATTTGCCCCTGTCCCGTAACCTCACGATGATGCAAGGCCGTCAGAATGCCGAAGGCCAGCCAGCCGCCGCCGGCATACCAGCCCATCCAGTTGCCCTCCTTCGTCGGCACGGTCCAGGGCTTCGGGCCATCCGGCCCTTCAGGCTCGCCCGTCACCGCCATGACGCCGGATCGGGCCTGGTCACAAATATCCGCGTTGGGCTTTCCGCAACCGGCCTCGGGGCCGAAGTGGCCATACGTGTAAACGCTCCCGTAGATGAGACGTGGATTGATTTCCTTCAAATGGCGGTAGCTCAATCCCCACTCATCCATGACGCCGGGCTTGAAGCTTTCGATGATCACATCGGCCTGGGCCGCCAACCGGCGAAAGGCATCCTGCGCTTCGGGCTTGTTGAGATTGAGGGTGATGTGGTACTTGTTCCGGCCCTCCATCAGGTAGCCAAGTCCAGTCCCCTTGTAGAGGTAGCCAAAGGGGGTGAACTTTCGAGCCGAGTCTCCTCCGGGCGGCTCGATCCGGATCACGTCGGCGCCGAACTCCGCGAGGATGGACGACGCGAAAAGTCCTCCGATGCTGCCCTCGCTCACATCCAGGACGAGCAGGTCGTCGAGGGCTTCCGGCTTCAGATGGTTCTTCCGGGGATCGTCCGCTTCACGGATCCAGTCGACCCAGGTGCGATCCGCTTCGATCGTGAAATCTTCGTATGGCAAGGTGGTCTGAATCTTGGGAATTTCCATGGGCTGTTACTCCTCTCAAAGTGTTTCGGAAGCATCTCCGGTCCGATTACATGATGACGCCGGCTTTGCCGTCCCAATCTGAGGGCGGCTTTCTTCCAGGAGGCATCTCAACCCACTTCCCGATGACCTTCTTTTCCGCAAGCGCCTGGATCTGGTAAGTCCGCAGCCCGAGGAACTTGCGCAGGACAAACTCGTTGTCCAGACCGACGGGCTTGTTGGCCCATTTGAGCCGACCCGGCGTCGCCGACAGTTTGGCGGGCGAGCCGACCTCTGTCATCTTGCCCAGAATGGGGTCTTCATATTCGAATATCGACGCACGCGCTCTGAAGTGCGGGGACTCATACTGGTCCTTGGCGTTGAGGATGGGGGAGGAGGCAAACCCGTATTCCTCGCCAAGCTTGTTGATCTCGGCGACCGTCTTGGTCTTGGCCCATTCCGCGATGATCTCCAGAAGCGATACGGCGTTTTCTTCCTTTAGCCGCGTCAGGACCTCAGCATACCGCGGATTCTCCGCAAGCTCGGGCTGCCCCATCGCCTGGCAGAGGCTGCGGAACTGCTCGTCCGTACCAGCCGCCAAGGCCACGGGACCATCCTTGCACAGAAAGACATCGGAAGGACAAATCGCCAAATCCCGGTTTCCCGTCCGCGGACGGTTGTATTTTTCGAGGTGGTAGTAGATCCAGCTCCAATCGAGAAGCCGCATCAATCCCTCCCCTTGGGAGATCTCGATGAACTGCCCCTCCCCCGTCCGATCCCTGTAGTGGAGCGCTGATAAGACCCCAAGAGCCCCGAAGAGGGCGCCGAAGTAATCGCCGACGAAGACGCCGGTCTTGAGGGGCAGTCTGCCCGGAAAGCCCGTTGTGGCGAGGAGCCCGCTGACGGTCTGAGCCACGGCATCGTAGGAAGCGCGGCCTTCGGCATACCCACCCCACTGACCGAAGCCATTCAGGGCAATATAGATGATTTTAGGATTTACTTCACGAAGTTGCTGATAACCGATGCCCCAGCGATCCATGGTGCCGGCGCGCAGGTTCTCCACCACGACGTCACAGCGCTGAGCCAGGCGTCGGAAAATCTCGGCTCCCACCGACGAATGCACGTCAAGCGCCAGGTGGTATTTGTTGTGATTCTGCGGCAGCTGGCCCAGGGATGCATTCTTCCAGAATGTGCCGTAGGGAGTCACCGATCGCATGGTGTCGCCCGCACCGGGCAATTCCACCTTGATGACTTCCGCGCCGAACTCACCCAAATAATCCGGAACAGCCGGCCCCAGGATAAGAGTGCATAACTCAAGGATACGAATGCCGCGCAACGCTTCCGGTTTGGCGAAGATCTTGGCTGCATCAAACGCCTGGTTGGTCCAGGCAAGGTAATCCTCCCGACTCATGTTACCTCCTCATCGAGTAAGCTTGGTTTTCCACCTTAGACAACTTCCTTGGCCAGTCCCGACTCTGCCGTCACCTCCCTTCCGTCACGAGACCCCACCCATGACTGGCACTCCATCCCCAGCGCCCGCTCATTGAATCCGGGACACTCTCTCCCAGCAGTCCTGCCTGGCATGGTCCCCCTCTCCCCCAGCACACACGGGCAAAGACCCTTTTGCCTGGACCTTCAATCATCGCCGCAAACGATCGACAGCCTTGTCGGCAGGATGATGGGCAGTCCTCTCGGGTACAAATTGGAATGACTAAGGATCAAGGAATGCGGTTGAAACAGGCGAGACCGAACAGAATCAGAAGGCGAGACGGAGGATGTAAGATCGCGCGGTCGAGGTCACGGTGCAGCAGATGCAAGTCTCGAAGAGAAATGAGCACGATATGTCAGCAATACGCCTGTCGAGTTCACCAATAGCAAAATAGTTTGAGCTAGTCAATGAAGACAAGCGGGGGTCGGTGTCTGATCGATGCCGTCCGTCGGGAGTGAAACCCTTGGAGGGGTGTGGCTAGGGTTGTCGGTTCCGGGCATCGGGGCTCAGGCTCCATTGCGGCGGTTCTGTTGAACTGCCGGATACCCGAGCCCCGAGACCTTTTTCGCGAATAGTCGCTCCATGAGCATACATTGCCTGCCCGAAGGGCGGCAGTCGCTTCTTGGGCTCAGAACCCGCTACAACACATCCATGAGCTCTTCCAGCTGGGTGCGAATGTAGCGAAAAGCGAGCAGCAGGAGCAGCTCGTCATCTTCCTGAAGCTTGCGAAGCATGTCGTCGTCGATGTTGTAGGCCGTGCGAAAGTCACCATCTTTGAGCTTTTCCGCGAAACGATCCAGGTCGTAGGCCAGGTACAGGAGCTGCCCTACCCCGTCTCCCATTCGATCGTCGGCTTGAAACCCCTTGGGGATCACTTCCTGAAACGCACGGTCCATCTTCAGGTGAGGCTCGACGCCCTGGCCGGCAAGCCATTCGCCCACAACATTTTCCACGGGCTCCCGCAGTCCCAGACAGCGATCCTTGCCCACGAACTGACGGTACTCGCCTTCATTATCGCCCAGATCCAGAGGATACATGCGACAGGCCCACGGCCGGTTGCCATAGACGGTGCAGCCGGCTCCGGACACGAACTGGCAGCGCAACGTCTTGGGATCCATCATCAGTTGCACGAAGGGGAGCTTCGCCGCTCCGGCCAGCGAGAGTCGGGTGTACTTGGAGAGGATCTCGCCCGACTTGATTCCCAAAGCGCGACGCAATCGCAGCAGGTCATAGGGGGTCAGGTAGATGTTTACGTCTCGGCAGCACTGCGTGAAGCACGGAAGGTTTTCATGGCAGGTGAAACGAAACGTGTCGCCGGCATGGAGCACCGGCCGGACCTGACCGGAGTGGCTCGATTCCATTGCAAATCCTTCAATTTCCGGGCGTCATTCACGGACGCCTCATACTCGCAATCCAGGGACGCCCGGCAGTTCCGGGCGTCCCTGGCGCTTCGTTCTAGAGGGCCGCGGCCAAGATTTCCGAGAGCTCGGTGATTTCGAGCTCGTCCTGTTTGCCGAGGCTGTTGCAGGCATCCGTCAACATGTTCAGGCAGTACGGACAAGCGGTTGTCAGCATGACGGCACCCTTATCCAGGGCATCCGTCACACGAAGCTCCCCAAACCGCTCTCCCATGGGGACTTCCGCCCAGATGCGCCCGCCGCCGCCCGCGCAGCACAGGCTCATTTCGCGGCTCCGGCCCAGCTCGACGGCATCACCACCCGCAGCGCTCCCCAGCAGCTGCCGCGGGGCATCGTAGACCTGGCTGTGTCGCCCGAGGTAGCACGGATCGTGAAAGGCGACCTTCTTGCCCGCCGCCTTGGGGAACGAAAGCTTCCCGTCGGCCACCAACTGCTTCAGAAGATCCGTGTAATGGATGACTTCCCACTCGCCGCCCAGCTCGGGATATTCGTTCTTGAAGGTCCACAGGCAATGGGGCGACGTCGTGATGATCTTCTTCACGCCCTTGCCGTTGAACAGCTCGATATTGGACTGGGCCAGCTTCTGGAAAAGCTCCTCATCACCCAGCTTGCGCATGCTCTCCCCACAGCAGCTCTCATCGTTTCCGATGACACCGAAGCTCACACCTGCGGCCTTGAGCAGCGTGGCGATGCTCTTGGCAACCTTGGTGCTGCGCGGGTCGTAGCAGGAATGACAGCACACGAACAGGAAGTACTCGGTGTCCGGGCCGAAGGCCGGAATGTCGAGCCCTGCCTGCCAGTCGGTCCGCTTCTCTCGGGGGCCAGACCAGGGATTCCCATTGGCGTGAGCGCTTCCCAGGATGGGACGCAGGTTGGCGGGAGCCATGCCGCCCCCAACGATGCTGGCGCGCATGGCACGAACATTGTCTACAATCTTCACGCCGCGCGGGCAGTTGCTCTGGCACATGCTGCACGTCGAGCAGGCAAAGAGGACGCTCTCCTCCTCGAAGCCCTCCATACCCATTTGCCCCAAACGCTGCATGTGGCGGATGTTGAAATTCTCGCTTGTCTCTCCCGGCACCAGACGCCATGGGCAGAGGTTCGTGCAGAGGCCGCACTGCATGCACCAGTTGATCGTCTCCGCTCCCATTTCCGCAATATAGTCCCTCATCTCGAGGGATACGTTCTTCGGCTCCATGAAAGATCTCCTCTGTCAAATGCGAGCTAGAAACCCTTGTAGGGGTTGGGATCCATGCCTTGGATCTTCTCGGCGAACGCGTCCAAAACCTCTGGAATCCGCTTGTATTCGGAAATGGAAAGCTGCTCGAGATGCACCCGATCCGACTCGAGTCGCAACCGGTCCAGGGTCTCCTGGATCTTTGTCATGCGAATGTTGGCAAGCTCGCTCCCTTTGACGAAATGGCACTGGTAGTCGTCGCCATGTTTGCAGCCCAGGAGCATGATGCCGTCGATGCCTTTTGAGAGGGCATCGGCGATCCACACCAGGTTCATGGAGCCCAGGCAGCGCACCGGGACGAAACGCACCCAGGCGTTGAAGGGAAGGCGACGAATGCCCGCCATGTCGATCGCGGGATAGGCGTCGTTCTCACAGGCGAGCACGATGATGCGGGGCTTCTCGTCATACTCGTCGGGCACATTGATGTTTTTGATCGCATTGCCGATCATGCCGACGGAGTAGTTCTTGAAGGAAATGATGCGCTCGGGACAGGCACCCATGCACACCCCGCAGCGACGGCAACGGGTCGGGTTGGGCAGCGGGTTGCCCTTCTCGTCTTCATTGATGGCACCGAAGGGACATTCCTCCGTACACCGCTTGCACTGGGTACAGCGCTGCATGAAAAAGTCGGGGTAGCTCATGTCGCCGGCGCGGGGATGCAGCGCCTTGCCCTGCGAAACCATCTCGACACACTGGATCGCCTTGAGAGCCGCTCCGGTCGCGTCGTCCACCGCTCGGGAGTAGTCCATCGGGGCACGAACCGAACCGGCGGGATAGATGCCCGTGCGCCGCGACTCATATGGGAAGCACACAAAGTGGGAGTCGGGATACCCGTACTTGAGAGCGGGCAGCTCAGGGCCCTGACGATACTGCAGGTTCAAGATGTTGGAAGCCAGAATGGTATCGGCGGGAACTTCGGCCTTCTCTTCACCTTCCTTGGGAGCCTGGGCCTTGAAGGGCTCGCCCAGGGCGCTCGTGGGAACCATGCCGGTGGCGAGCACGATCAGGTCCACACTCTCCGACATCATGGGAGAGCGTGTCAGCACGTCGTCGGCCGAAACCACCAGGCTCCCTGCCCCATCGTCCTCGACGGAAGTGACCGTTCCGCGAACGAAGAACACGCCGTCCTTCTGCAGCTGCTTGTAGAGAAGCTCGTAGTTTCCATTGGCCCGGATATCCTTGTAGAAGACGTAGACCGGGGTCTCGGGATTGGCTTCCTTGAAGTACTTGGCCTGCTTGAGGGATTCCACGCAGCAGGCGGCCGAGCAGTAAGGGAGGTGCTCCGGATCGCGCGAGCCGGCACACAGAATGAAAGCGGCGCTTCCGACCGGCTGTCCGTTCGAAGGACGCGTCACGCTGCCAGCCTTGAACATGGCTTCCAGCTGCGGCGCGGTGATGACGTCGGCATGCTTTCCAAAGCCGAGGTTCTCGAGTTTGGATGCGTCGTAAGGCACGGCACCCGTCGCCATGATGATGGCACCGGCGCGCTCGGCGGCTTCTCCGCCGTTCTGCTTGATCTTGACGTCAAAGAGGCACGGGGCGCCTGCAATCTCCCCGATGGTCGCATTGGTGTAAACCTTCACGCCAGCTCGACTGGTCACTTCCTGCGCCAGCGTATCGAGCACATTCGGACTCAGCTCATCATAGGGAGGCTGGGCTGATGCCATCTTGTAAACATCTTTGAGATAGCCGCCCAGCTGATCGCTCTTTTCCACCAGCACGACTTCGTAGCCGGCTTTGGCCGCTTCGTTGGCGGCCGTCATGCCGGCAAGTCCGCCGCCCACCACCAGGATCCGCTTGCTGAGATCCTCGGCCATAAAAGGCTCGAGGGGCTGCATTTCTTTCGCTTTGGTGAGCCCCATGCGGAGCTGGTCCTCGGCCATCATCTGCGTGTCTTCGTCGTTGGCGGGGTGAGTCCAAGCCACCTGCTCGCGAAGATTCACGCGCTCCAGGACTTTGTCTGGACCGAAATCGAACACATCGGTCATGACCCGCAGGGAGCATGCCGCGATGACCAGAGCGTTGACCCCTTCCCCCTCAATATCCGCCTTGATCTGCCCGACGCCCTCGGCGCTGCACAGGAAAGCATGCTGTCGGCAGACCGGCGCCTTGTATTCACCCGTGGCCACCGTGGCCAGCGCGTCGATATCCAGTGCGTCTCCGAGTCCGCAGCCCGTGCAAATGTAGACCCCCATCTTCGTTTCCATATGAACTACCTCCTGCATGTCGCCTGAATGGCCTTGAGAGCTGCCGCCGTCGCATCCTGGACGCTTGACGAGACATCCACCGGTTTCCTCACGCACCCAGCCCCGATGATCCCCGGAACCGGCTGGCTTGCAAGGACAAACCCGTTCTCGTCGTAGGCTGCATCAACCGGGATCTTGTCGGTTGCCGTTCCCGGCACCATGCCCGTCGCGAGCACCACCAGGTCGAACTGCTCCTTGAGGATCTTGCCCGTGGACTGGTCCTCCACCTGAACGGTCACGAGGCCCGTCTGCGAGTCTTCCGTGATCTCGCCGGCTTTGCCCTTGGTCAGCGTCAAGCGCTCGTCGGACTGGGTGCGGGTGAAGAAGTCCTCGTATTTGCCGAGGGCACGGATGTCGATGTAGAACATGGTGGCCTGAGCTTCAGGGTCAGATCGGAAGAGCACACGGCTGAACTCCAGTCACGAGTGGATACCTCGTATGCC
>CALBZH010000742.1 GCA_937889795.1 uncultured Syntrophobacteraceae bacterium
TTGACACCCAAAGAGTCTACCGGTAGAGTTCCACTGAGCTGATTGTTGAAGGCAGTCCGCTCTCTTCCACCGTGGCGGCGCCCCTCCAGCGCGTCGTCTGCTGAGCTACGGGATGCGAGACTGTCAATATTGAGCTTCGCGCAAACCTGCTGCCCAACGCACATGCCCCTCCCGGTATTCAGACGGGGAATATGCGTGATCGCGGTATCGGGGGCGATGGGCTCACTGAACGGTGAGGAAAGATCGGCGAGCACGGCCATGCAACCGGAGAGGCAAACGCGTTGGCCATCCGGGGGCGCCATCGTCCTCGGGCTTTTGGGCGGCGGGGCTGCGTGCTGGTGACGGTCGGCGGAAGGCCGCTCAGAGAGCGGCGGCAGATGGGAACCTTATACAAGGAGCTGAAGATGGCAGAACTGAAAGAGGGTTGTGTCAAGCCGGCCCGCGGGCCAATTGTGTCCACACCCGCACCAGTTGGCGCGGGAGCTGGGATTGCACCCTTGCAGGAGGTCAGTAGCATGATTGCACGCGTTGGAAAGGAAGCCATTGATTTTGAAGCGAATGCCTTCATCCAAGGTGTAGGCTTTCAGCCCGTCAAACTCTCGGATTACAAGGGCAGATGGATTGTCCTTTGCTTCTATCCGGGTGACTTCACGTTTGTCTGACCGACCGAGCTGACGGCGGTCGCCGTCCGTTATGCGGAATTCAAGGCGCTCGGGGCAGAAGTGCTCGCGATGAGCACGGATAGCCGTTTTACCCACAAGATATGGCAGGAAGAAGAGTTGTCGAAGATGTGTGACGGGGGTGTGCCCTTCCCGATGCTTTCCGACGCCGGGGGGAAGATCGGGGCACTCTATGGGGTGTACGACGAGGCTGGCGGCGTGGACATTCGTGGACGGTTTCTTATTGATCCGGATTTTGTGATCCGAGCCATGGAGGTGCTGACACCCGAGGTCGGACGGAATCCCGATGAGCTCCTCCGGCAGATCAAGGCATTTAAGCACGTGCGCGAAACCGGGGAAGTCACACCCTCGGGGTGGCAGCCCGGGCAGATTACGCTCAAACCTGGTCCGGCACTGGTCGGCAAGGTCTGGGAGGTCTGGAAACCGTAAGCGAGATCGAAAGCGAATCGAGTCACGGATAGAAGCGGCTGGCAGGGGTTGCGGAAGGTCTGACCGCAGACCCTGCCAGCCGATGAGTCGATCCCTCCTGGGGCCGCCGGTGGAGGCACCCCCTGGCGATGATCCGGCCGCAAGGGTTTGAAAATTTCGCTGCTGAACCGAATCTCGCTCCCGAGATTCAGGGGGTCTTTTCCGATGTGGTCTCTCGCCTCTCTTTCCTCGATCCGTTCCGCTCCGCGGAAGCGGCGGATTCGTCCTTGGCCTTGAGCTGCTCCGAGAGGTTGCACACACTGCAGATTTCGGCAAACGACGGCTCACCGCAGCGGTTGCACGTCGTGTCCGGGGCGCTGTAAATCGCATCCCGACTCCGGTCCAGGTGCGAGAACAGAAAATCCCGTTTGGTCCCCGGCATTTTGGCTTCGAGAAAGTCGAGGGCTTCCTTGAAGGTGTGGCTTGTCGCGCCTCGCGAGAGCGGGCACTTTGCTTCGAGGGGCTGGATCGCGCGCAGGCGGCAGTACGTCCGGATCTCGTGCGATTCCAGCCGGTAGAGGGGTTTCTGCTTGGCGGGCATGCGGGGATGCGGGGAGGGGAGGTGGGGTGAGAGCTTCTCGAGGTAGCGGGTGCGGTTTCGAAGGATGTTGCCGAGCAGGCGTCCCGCCTCGTCGTCGAGGTTGTGGCCGCTCACCAGCACGCGGAATCCGTTTTGGACGGTCAGACGGTTCAGCATCTGCCGTTTCAGAAGTCCACAGACCGAGCAGATTTTTCGCCATGTGCGCACGCGGATCTCCTGGATGGAATAGCCGAAAGCCTCCTTCAAGGACCGTTCGATCAAGGGGAGCTCCCGCTGCCGCGCGAAGCGACGGACCACGTCGAGGGACCCTTCGGAAAAACCGTCGATCCCCAGCTCGACATGGATGCCGGTGGTTGTGTACCCCATCGTGTGGAGGACATCCCACAGCGCCAGAGAGTCCTTGCCGCCCGAGACCGCCACGAGCAGAGGCGTTTCCGGGTCCGTGCCGAACCGTTCCATGGCTCGGGAAACCGCGGTGCGGAAGAAGTGGAGAAAGCATTCGGAACAAAAATTCGCGTGATGCGTCGGAAGCGGAATGGTGGCTTGTCCGCGGCATCGCGTGCACTTGGTTTCAGGGGGAAGCACTGCGGTGGATGTCTTCATGCAAATTCGGTGTCAGCCCGGTTTGAGAGGAATAGGACCACATCTCCCGCTTGACATCTCCCCGGATATCGGGTCTTAGGACCGGTACGAATGACCGCGCCTCTCTGGAGAAGGTCTGCATCGGAAGAGTTGCAGGGCGGCTGTCCAAAAGCGGCGATCGACCGTCATCGCGGCCGACGTCCGAATTGCGGACCGTGCTCGTGGTCAGTCTCCCGTTCCTACGAATGAACGACGGAGGCGATGATACCCGATCGAGCTTCGAGAGGCTATCTGCAATCGGAAGGTCTGCATTTGAAGGGCTCATTGGATCATTAAGGGCTGAGGGAGGCAGAGAAGACTCATGGAAGGCATGCATTACGAGGGCAACATCATCCGGCCGCCCAGCGAGGCGGACAGCATCATCCTTCAGGTGACCGTCGGGTGCTCGCACAACAAATGCACGTTCTGCGGCACCTACAAGGGTGAGCGGTTCAAGATCAAGGATGAATCTGTCATCGACCAAGACATCCGGTATGCCGCCCGCAATCTTTCGTTCCTTCGCAGGGTGTTCCTGGCTGACGGCGATGCCCTGATCATCC
Source organism: uncultured Syntrophobacteraceae bacterium (assembly GCA_937889795.1). Taxonomy (GTDB): domain Bacteria; phylum Desulfobacterota; class Syntrophobacteria; order Syntrophobacterales; family Syntrophobacteraceae; genus CALBZH01. Next base: position 2,871 of record CALBZH010000742.1, read on the forward strand.
CCCAGCCCAAATTGCTTTGGATCTTCCGGCGCATCCGCGAAGACATGCCCTGGATTCAGCGGGTCGGGCTTTACGGGAATGCGAAGAGCATTCTGCGCAAGACGCCTGAGGAGCTCCAGGAGTTGAGGCAGCTGGGCCTTGGCATCGTGTATCTGGGATTGGAAAGTGGCGATCCGCAGGTGCTTCGGGATATCCGCAAAGGCGTGGGGCCCGAAAGACTGATCGAAGCCGGCAGGCGCGTTCGGGATGCCGGACTCAAGCTTTCGGTCACCGCCCTGCTTGGGATTGCGGGCCGGGCTCGCTCGCTGGAGCACGCCCGTGCCACCGGAGAGGTCCTTTCGGCCATGGATCCCAATTACGTGGGCGTGCTCACTCTGATGGTCCTTCCCAATACCGAAGTGGGGCAGCTGGCTCGGGTAGGGCGATTTGACCTGCTCGAGCCCAAAGAGCTCCTCCTGGAGCTTCGGGAAATGCTGGCGCACACGAATCTGTCGCGTGGCCTTTTCCTGTCGAACCATGCTTCGAACTATTTACCTATCCGAGTGAAAATGCCGGCGGACAAGGACAAAGCGCTCCAGATGATCGACCGTGCCCTGGGTGGAGAGGTGTCCCTGAAGCCCGAGTGGATGCGGGCCCTGTGAGTCGGTTAGCTGTTCTGCCCCCAGCGCAGCTTGGTTCGCAGGATTTCGAAGTAGTCGATGGAGGGGGTCTTGATGAGGCGCAAAGGCTTGGTGGCTCGAGTGATCACGATGCGATCGGAGGGGGCGAGAGCAAACCCCACCTGTCCGTCGCAGGTGAGCGCCACATCTTCGCTGGGATCGCCGAGCTCGACCTGGAGCGTGACGTCGGCCGGGAGGATGATGGGGCGATCGCTCAGGGTAAACGGGCAGATTGGCGTGAGAATCATAGCCTGTGCGGTGGGAAAGACGATGGGGCCCCCGGCGGACAGATTGTAGGCCGTGGACCCGGTCGGGGTCGCGACGATGAGCCCGTCGGCCCTGTAATCCGTGAGCTGCCGGCCGTTGATGCGGGTCTTGAGATCGACGATACGCGCCAAGGCGCCTTTGTTGATGACCGCATCGTTCAAGACGCTCAGCCGGAAGACGTCGGTGTCTTCCCGCTGTACGGACACGCTTAGGCGCATGCGCTCCTCGATTTCGTAGTCGCCGTTGACAATCCGCTCGATTTCTTTAAAACAGACCTCCTGGGCGATCTCCGTGAGAAAGCCGAGTCCTCCGAGGTTGACGCCGACAACGGGTGTGCCGCAGCGTTCGAGAAAGCGGGCGACGCTCAGGAAGGTGCCGTCGCCCCCGAGAACGATAATGGCGTCACAGGCCGCCGGAATGTCGAGGGTGGGGTATTCGGCGGTACGAATGCGGCCTCCGGCGTCACCCACATTCTGTTGGCAATGGACACCGATATTCAAGCTCTCGAGCCAACGTTTGAGCTTAAGGGCCAGTTCGGCCGCTTCGGATCGGCTTCGCTTGTAAATGATCGTGATCAACCGCATGCGGCTCTCCTTGTCGGTTTCGCGCGGAATCATAGGCAATGTGACGGGCCGAATGCAAACGAAAAGATTTGTCAAAGTAGGCCTTATGATCTACAGTGGCCGAGGTTTCAGGTGAGCTTATAACGGGATGGGAAAGGGGTGGATGCAGGCAGATCAGCGTTGGCCGAAGATGGCTCCGCAAAGCATTTTGGTCGTCGATGACGAAGAGCAGGTGTGTGACCTGCTGGCGGAAGCTCTCACGTTCATGGGACACGCGGTAAAGACTGCCTCCGACGGCCTGAAGGCCGTCGAGGAGCTCGATCAGGGGCCGTTCGCGATCGTCATCACCGATATGGACATGCCGCGGATGGACGGCATGGAGCTGATCAAGTACATCGTCGAGAACCGGAACGGGACGGATATCATCGCCATCACCGGTCATACCATGCGCTACAAATACACGGACGTGGTTGCCGCGGGCGCAGGGGACTTCATTACGAAGCCCTTCACGCTCAACGAGCTGGAAGCCAAGGTCAACCGACTCCTGCGCGAGCGTTTTCTCCGCCATGAGCTGGAGCTGCTTGCGGTGCGTGACCCGCTCACCTCACTGTATAACCGCAGGTTTTTCCAAAAATCGGTGCGCAAGGAATCGATCCGCGCGGAACGCTACGGCCACCCGCTTTTCCTGTTTTACTGCGACATCGATCAGTTCAAGGAATACAACGACCAGTTTGGACACCAGGCCGGGGACGCCCTGTTGACCAAGCTCGCCGACATTCTCAAGTCGGCGATCCGAGAAGGGGTGGACAGCGCCTACCGGTTTGGAGGGGACGAGTTCACCGTTTTGCTCCCCTACCTGCCGCGGGACAAGGCCGTCGGGGTGGCCGAGCGAATCCGTCAACGCTACAACGCCCTGGGGGCGGCCCCCAGCCACCTTTCCGTTGGAATCGCACGATTCCTCAGCGTGACCGGCAATCTCGACAAAGACATCGAAGACATGATTCGCAGGGCTGACGCGGCTCTCTATCATGCCAAAGGGACCTTGGGCGGCGACAAGGTTTACCTGGATGAAGCCTCTGACAACTGACCTCCCTCAAACGACCCCGTTTATCTTTCCCCTCATCAGCTCCTTATCCAATATGTTCAATTAGTTGTAAAAAAGGTCCTCCTTCATGATTTTCTCTTGACTCAGCCTAGGTCGTCCTTTATATAGGGCACACTTCATTCGGGTCCCTGCCAAGTCAGTATAAGCAGTGGAGAACTCTTGAAAATTTCCTGCTGGCACCCCTTGGAAGTGAGATGGAGAAGATGGGTCGATTCCGAGTTGGGGAAGAGGCTATTCGTATGGAACATGTTGCGACCATGGCCATTTGGGAGATGTGGCCAAGGGATGGCCTTTTTTGTCGGATTGGGAATTCCGCCCCCTTACATCCGTCGTGAGTGAGCAAACGAGTCGGCCAAGAGCGGCAAAGTCCTTTGGTGCTTTGATGCGTCGCGGCGGCATCTCCATGCTTTGGGCGGTATAGGCGTGGCTAGGGTTGTGGAGAGAACCAGAGCGTTCTCCTTGAACAATGGGAGGTGACTGCCATGGGCATGGGCAAACCTGAGTTCGGTTTTGGGGTACACCTGATGTTGGATGGATACGGCTGCGATGAGAAGGTGCTCCAAGACATGAATTTCATTTATAATTTCTTGGATGAATATCCGGACCAGATGGACATGACGAAGATCATGCCCCCCTACGTGTTTCGGTACAATGGAACGGTGCCGGAAGATTGGGGAGTGTCGGGATTCGTTCTCATCGCAGAAAGCCATATCAGCATTCACACGTTCCCGGAGAAGCAGTATTTGAGCCTGGACATGTTTTCCTGCAAGCCGTTTGATACGGACAAGGCCGTGGAGACCATCCAGAAGCGATTCGGAATTCGCAAGTACGAAAAGCGCGTTCTTGACCGCGGTCAGGAATTCCCGAACACGATTCAGGCCTCTGCTCAGGTGGTCCGCATGGATCGCATGTTGATGCAACGATCACGATAAAGAGATTTTATGAGCTCGGACAAAGAGATGGGGTCCAGGCCAGTGGTAAGCCTGGGACCCCATTATTCGTTTATGGGGCTGCCTCAGGATACAACGACCTATGACGCCGCCCGCGCGGTCATCGTGCCGGTTCCGTATGACGGAACGACGACCTTCCGGGCCGGGACCCGGGAAGGGCCGAGAGCGATCCTCACGGCCTCTCGCGAGCTTGAGCCATACGACGAAGAAATCCTGGCAGAGCCTTATCAAGCGGGAATCGCCACGTTGGAGGAGCTGGCCGTGACCGTGGCGTCCCCCCGGGAGATGGTGTCCCGCGTGCGACGAGCCGGGGAAGCCGTTCTCAAGGTCGGGAAGATGCCGGTGCTTCTCGGAGGAGAGCACCTGTTGTCGTTGGGGATGATCCAGGCCGTCGTCGATCGCTTCCCAAGGGTGACGATTCTGCACCTCGATGCCCATGCCGATCTGAAGGAGGAATACCAGGAAAGCGCTTACAGCAATGCGTGCATCATGCGCCACGTACACGCCCTCGCGCCTTTGACTCAGGTCGGGATCCGGTCGCTGACGCGCGAAGAGCATGCTTACATCAGGGAGGCGGACATTCCCTGTTTTTGGGCTCACGCCCTCCACGACGACTCGTCATGGGTCGACCGTGTGGTCTCCTGTCTGGGGGCGGAGGTCTATATCAGCATCGACCTGGATGGGCTCGATCCGTCCATCATGCCTGCGGTCGGCACACCCGAGCCTGGCGGCCTGGGGTGGTATGAGGTGCTGCGTCTGTTGCGTCGCGTTGCCATCACCCGGCGAGTGGTGGGCTTTGACGTGATGGAGCTGCTGCCCATCCCGCATCAGGTGGCCCCCGATTTCCTTGCTGCTCGCCTGGTCTACAAACTCATCGGGTACATTTTTATGGACAACCGAGCTGCCTGACGTTAGTTTTTTTTAATGAGCCACTTGCCCTTGGCGAGTGGTCTCGCATCTGCCGTGCACCTGAAGAAAGATCCCGCTTTGCAAGGAGAATCGGGCACCGGGTTCCAGAACTGGCTCAGGATGTGCTTCCGTCGCCTGGCGCGCGTCAGGGATAGCGGAGACATCGAAAAAGAGATCGAACAGCTCATCGACGAAGGGGAGCAGCGCGGCCTCATTTCCGAAGATGAGGGCGAAATGATCCAAGGGATTTTTTCGTTCCGGGATATGATCGCTCGGGAGATCATGGTTCCTCGGACGGACGTGGCCTATGCGCCGGTCGATGCCAGTGTTTCCGACATCACTCAGCTCGTCATTCAGAGCGGTCACTCCAGAATCCCGATCTACGAGGGAAACATCGATAACATCATTGGCATTCTGCATGCCAAGGACCTGCTGGGGCTGTGTGGTCCGGGGGAGAGCAACCTCCGGGGGATTCTTCGGCCGCCCCAATTTATCCCGGAAACCAAGAAGATCAGCGATGTGCTGAAAGACCTTCGAGAGAGCAAGTCCCATATCGCCATCGTGATCGACGAATACGGGGGAATGGCCGGCGTCCTCACTCTGGAAGACATCATCGAGGAAATCATCGGGGATATCGCCGATGAGTATGACGCAGACGAAGACTTGATCGTGGAGCACGAGGACGGGGCCGTCTCGGTTCATGCACGCCTCGACGTGGAAGAGCTCGAGGATCACCTCGGGGTGGAGCTTCCCGACGGCAAGTTCGAGTCGGTCGGCGGATTCGTGATGAGCCTGCTTGGCAGGGTGCCGGAGGTGGGCGAACGGGTCGTGTACCAGGAGCTTGAAATGGTCATTGAGGCCGCCGACACCCGGAAGATCGAAAAGATCCGGGTCCGCAAACTTTCTCCCGAGCAGGCTCTTCAACCGGAGGCCGATGGGTCCACGTCCTCCTGATCCTGGCCCGGCCATTGGTTTTCAATCCGAGGTTTCCTTCGGGGGGCAATCGGTCGGGGGCAACGGCAGGAAGGCAAGGCATGGATGGACGTGGATGAGAAATGAATCGGATGGAGTAGTGATCATTAGGCGGATGGGGATTCTGGGCCTCGGCCCTGTGCTGTTGAGCGGTCTCAGCGGGTTGATGCTGACGGCCAGCTTGCCCAAGATTCAGTAGCGCAACCCAAGCCATCCAATGCCACTGAATCTCGGCCAGCTTGCCCAAGATTCAGTGGCATTGGATGGCTTGGGTTGCGCTTCTCCCGCTCTTTGTGGCGCTCCGGGGCACGTCGGCCAGGGAATCGTTTCGGCTGGGCTACATTTGTGGTCTGAGTCACTTTCTCTCAGCGCTCTATTGGATACACTACGTCATTCAGCATTACGGCGGACTGCCGACTCTCCTCGCCGTGGGCGCGCTCTTTCTCGTTGCTGCGTACCTGGCGGTCTACCCGGCCTTGTTTGCCTGGGCGGCGAATCGCCTGGAAGAATCGCCCGCCCTCTGGACGCTGGCTCTGCCTTCCGTCTGGGTGGCGCTCGAGCTGGTCCGAGCCCA
>CALBZH010000743.1 GCA_937889795.1 uncultured Syntrophobacteraceae bacterium
CTCTTGCCCTACACGACGCTCTTCCGATCTGAGAGCTTCGAAGATGCGATCGAGATCCTGCGCTCCCTTCCGCACGGCCATGTGGCCGCGGTGCTGGGAACGCTCATCAAAACGGGCCTCGATCACATCATCTCCCCTGAAAAGAGCCGAGTGCTCTCGCTCATATTGGCCATGATCGTCGCCCGGGTCATCGAGCCCCAATCGAAGCTCGCCACCGCCAGAGGACTGGATCCAGAGACGGCTTCGAGCAGTCTGGGGGAGGTTCTCGACCTCTGGCCCGTCACCGAAAACGACCTCTACGGCGCCATGGACTGGCTTTCGGGTGAGCAGGAAAGGATCGAAAACAGCCTGGCCGCAAAACACCTCAAAGGCGGGGCGCTGGTCCTTTACGACATCACCTCCACGTACTTCGAGGGCAGCACCTCCGACTCCTCCACCGTAGAAAGTCAGGTCAAGAAGATCCGGGAGCGTTTCGGCATCGAGCAGGTGGTTCTCGTCGGCGACCGGGGCATGATCACCGAAGCTCGGCTCAAAAAGGGCCTCCGGGACACGGAAGGCCTCGACTGGATCACGGCCCTGCGGGCTCCTCAAATCAGCAAGCTCGTGGCAAGCGGCGGGATCCAGTTCGGGGTTTTCGACAAGCGGGACATGGCGGAGATCACCCATCCGGACTACCCCGACGAGCGTCTCATCGTCTGCCGCAATCCTTTGCTTGCATTCGATCGCGCCAGGACCCGCGAAGCCCTTCTCCAAAGAACCGAACAGGACCTCGAGAAGGTCAAGATCGCCACATCCCGCGCCAAACGGCGTCTCAAGGGCAAAGACCTGATCGGCGTGCGCGTGGGCAAGGTCATCGGCAAGTTCAAGATGGCCAAACACTTCGTGATCACCATCGAGGAGGAGAGCTTCAGCTACGAGAGGGATCTCGCATCGATCGCCGAAGAGTCGGCTCTCGACGGCATCTAAGTGCTCAGGACCAGTGTGGCCAAAGAGGTCCTGGATACCAACGAGACCGTCGGCGCCTACAAGAGTCTGAGTCAGGTGGAGAGGGCATTTCGCAGCCTGAAGAGCATCGATCTCAAGATTCGCCCCATCCATCATCGGTTGGTGGAGCGCGTGAAGGCTCATGTGTTTCTGTGCATGCTGGCCTACTATGTCGAATGGCACATGCGCAAGGCCCTGGTTTCGATCCTCTTCGACGATCACGACCCGGACGACGCAGCCAAGAGCCGCCCCAGCACGGTGGCTCCGGCCGAGCGATCCACGGCCGCCAAGAGGAAAGCGGCATCGAAGGCAACCGATGACGGCCTCCCCGTTCACAGCTTCCAAACCCTGCTCGCGGACCTGGCCACCATCGCCAGAAACACAGTGGAGGCAAACCCGACGGGAAAGGCACCCCTCACCTTCGAGAAGATTACTCGCCCCACCCGCGTGCAGCAGCGAGCGCTCGACCTCCTGGGCGTCGGACTCATATTGTAGACAGTAAAACGGATGGCGGTGCATTAGGTTTACCAGCCATATCAATAGATTACGCATTTCTATTCATAGAACTTCGGCTTAAACGTCACGACGACTCGCGGATCCAGCATCAGGGACTCGCCGGTATGGGGGTTGCGACCGCGGCGCGCGTTCTTGTTGCGAACCTGGAACTTTCCAAAGCCGGAGATCATCACGTCTTCACCTTTCTCCACGCTTTGCTTGATCAGCTCGAAGAGCGTCTCGATGATGTGTGCGCTCTCACCTTTGGTGAAGATGTTTTGGGCGAAGAGCCTTTCAACGATATGCGCCTTCGTTACGGTCATGGACATATTTTCCAGCTCTTGAGAGCCTCATCCCAATTGAGGCCTCGTTGAAGGCTAAGCGATATCCGGGAGTTTGCCATCATCTTTCATCCGAGAACTACAATATTGGAGATTTTCACGAGCGAGCTCGTCTGATGGGTTCATGGCCACTGCCCGTTCCAATGTGCACTTCGCTTCGATCAGATTCGCCGCCTCAAGAAGGCTCCATCCCAGATCATTCACATACTGCTGATTAGCGGGATCCAAATCCACCGCCCGTCTCGAAGCCTGAACCGCCTTGTCGTGCAATCCCTGATGCCCGGCACACCATCCGAGGCCCTGATGAAAAACGGCCTCATCGGGGAAGCGTACAAGCGCCTCGGTGTATAGGTGAAGACCGTCAGCGGTTTCGTGGATTTGAATGAGGAAGGTTCAGGCTTTGTCTACAATCTCATGGAAATCTTCAGTATCCGATGGGAGAGCGAGCAGATCTAAGAGAAGCTTCTTGCCACGCGCATTCTTTCCTCGCTGATATTCAACGGTCCCCAGGCTGAACAGAGTGGGAGCATAAGTTGGCATCAGCTCATAGGCGCGTTCCAGGCAGGCGACCGATTCCTCCAAGTCGCCCATGGCCGACCTGAATATGCTGTCTGCATACTCGGCTTCTGCCTGAAAGCGGGCATAATCCTCACGATTGGCTCGCTTCGTCTCTTTCCTGTTGCCCACGGAAGAATCCTTTGCTCCAGACCTCCAGCGCCATCCGCGCACAAGACGTCATTCCAAATACCCGCATCCCTGGCGCTTTTGATACCACAGTTCCTGCGGCCACCACCAAAACGGCTGAGGCTGCGAGGAGCTTCCCGGTTTCAGTCACACTTCGACGAGCCCGCCTCATGCCGCTTCCTGAACCACCCACCGCAAAAACACCTTGAGATGGTTTCCGTATGATCTGCGCAAAACACCATCATGTTGCAGCCGGCCTACTACGATCCCCGGGGCGATGCCGACCTGGTCTGCAAACGTCTCTACCTCCGCAAGGTTCCTGCCGTCCCATTTTGCAAGAAAGCGACGCAAGGCGGCATCAGGAATAAGCTTGTCGGCGGCGAAGGCATTGGCCTCTTCCTCTTTCTCTCCACTTTGTTCATTGCCCTCGATAAAAATCTCCTTACGGCCGTGCAGGATGATGTGTCCGGCTTCATGGAAAAAGGTGAACCAGAGCTGGTCATTGCTCTTGTAGCGCAGGCTCAGTTGAATCACCGCTTTATCGCCAATCCACCGAGTGGCTCCGGATACGCCTGTTTTCGGCAATTCAGGCACAAACACGACCGCTACCCCAACGGCGGCACAAAGGTCGGCCAAGCGAGATCGGAAGAGCACACGTCTGAACTCCAGTCACGAGTGGATATCT
>CALBZH010000744.1 GCA_937889795.1 uncultured Syntrophobacteraceae bacterium
AGCTCGTGTGTCGTCGGGATCTGGTCATCGATATCGCGAAGCAGCCTCGCGGTAGCCCGCACATCACCTGCAAGAATTTGATCGACGATACCCATCATTCATCCAATCCAGAGTGTCAGGCGTCAGGCCGCCAATCCCTTCCGAGGCTTCACGTTCGCCCGAACCCATTCCGTGATGTCGAGAAGCTTGGCACCGGGCTCGAAAATCTCCTTGATACCAACGGCCTTGAGCTTTGGAATATCCTCGAGGGGAAAGATGCCTCCGCCCACCACCGTGATATCCTCAGCGTTCTGCTCCTTGAGAAGCTCCATCACTCGGGGGAAAGAGTACGTGTGAGCCCCGGACAGGATGCTGAGCCCGATCATGTCCACGTCTTCTTGAACGGCGGTGTGCACAATCTGCTCGGGCGTCTGGTGGCACCCCGTGTAAACCACCTCGAACCCAGCATCCCTGAACGCTCTTGCGATCACGCGGGCGCCACGGTCGTGTCCATCCAGCCCGGGCTTGGCAATCAGGATCCTTACCTTTCTATCAGTACTCATATGCTCCATCTCCTTTGGATTTTCCGCATGCGACAGTCAGATTCCGCGAATTTAGAACGTCCCGGGATCCGTGTATGTCCCGAACACATCCCGGTACAGATCGCAGCATTCCTGCTCGGTGGCTCCTGCCTGGACCGCCTCGACCAAGGCGGGCATGACATTGTTCTCCCAGCACGCAGGCCCCTCGCAGCGTCGTCGCAGCTCGTCCATAGCCTTTTGGAAGCGCCCCTTGTCACGCCTGGCCTTGTACGCATTGACCCGCTCAATCTGGTTGCGCTCGATCTCATCGTCGATCTTGAGCACGAACTCGAGGTCAGGGCGCTCGGACACGTACTTGTTCACGCCGATGATGACCTTCTCGCCCCTCTCGACCTGCTGCTGGAAGTGGTAGGAGGCGTCTGCGATCTCCATCTGAGGATAATCCCGCTCAATGGCGGCCACCATCCCACCCAGCTCATCCAGCTTCCGAATGTACTTCAGGGCTTCCTCTTCCATCTTGTCGGTGAGGGCTTCCACGAAATACGAGCCGGCCAGGGGATCGATCACATTGGTGACGCCAATCTCCTCCGCCAGGATCTGCTGTGTCCTCAGCGCAATCAGAACCGCTTCCTCGCTGGGAATCATGTAGACCTCGTCGAGCGAGTTCGTGTGCAGAGACTGCGTTCCGCCGAGGAGCGCCGCCAGAGCTTCGGTCGTGGTTCGGATGATGTTGTTGTAGGGCTCTTGAGCCGTGAGGGAGCAGCCGGCTGTCTGTGTATGGAAGCGCATCAGCATGGAGCGCGGGTTCTTGGCGTGAAAGCGGTCTCTCATGAGGCGGGCCCAGATGCGTCGTCCCGCCCGCATCTTCGCGATTTCCTCGAAGAAATCGATGTGCGAGTTCCAGAAGAACGAAAGCCTGCCCGCGAAGTCATCCACATTGAGGCCACGCTTCATGCTCTCTTCGACATACGTGATGCCATCATAAATCGTGAACGCCAACTCCTGAACCGCCGTCGCGCCTGCTTCTCGAATATGGTAGCCGCTGATGCTCACGGTATTCCAGCGGGGAACTTCACGAGTACCGAATTCGATGGTGTCAACCACCAGGCGCAAGCTCGGGTCGGGGGGAAGCATCAGGGTCTTCTGGGCGATGAACTCCTTGAGGCAATCGTTCTGAATGGTGCCGCCCAGCTTCTTGCGGCTGAATCCCTGGTTTTCGGCATTGGCGATGTACATGGCCCAAAGGATCGAAGCCGGCGGGTTGATGGTCATGGAGGTGGTGACTTCCTCCAGATTGATGTTGGCAAACAACCGGTTCATGTCTTCGAGCGTATCGATGGCCACGCCGCACTTGCCGCACTCGCCGCGAGCCAGGGGAGACTCGGTGTCGTAGCCCATGAGGGTGGGGAAATCGAAGGCCGTGCTCAGGCCCGTCTCCCCATGCTCGATGAGATAGTGGAAGCGCTTGTTGGTGTCATCGGCGGTGCCCAGCCCCGCGAACATCCGCATGGTCCAGAGGCGAGCCCGATACATGGTGCTTTGAACACCGCGCGTAAACGGGAAAAAGCCGGGAAACCCGATCTCCTCATGAAAATCCCTGTCCTTGATGTCCAGAGGAGTATAGAGCGGTTTGATCTCGAGATCCGATACGGTGGAGAATCGCCCCAGCCGCTCCGGCACCTTCTTCACGGCCTTTTCGTATTCCGAAAGCCAGTCCTTGTACTCGTTCTCGATCCTCTCCACAGCCGATTCAGACAGCGTCTTCGTTCCCATTGGGTCTCATCTCCTCAACGTTCCGCAGGTTTTAGGTTACTTAAAAAAACCAAGCAGCATCAGACACAGCTCCAGCTCGATCAGGTCGCCCACATCAACCAGCTGCACACAGTCACGGTCTTCTCACGAGCAAACATATTATCATGAAACCAAACATAAATCGATCGCCAAAAGCGTGAGCCGGACTAAGTTTCACGAACAGAAACAAAGCCCGGAGAAGCGATTCAGAAAACGGTAAAAAACACGTAAAATCAGTTAATTCTGCCACTCACACCCTCAAGAGATGTAGAATAGCATGTTGCACCTTGTCAAACATATTTTTCTTGACCGAACCATTCCTCCTGCGGTACTAACAATCTGGCGCGGTAACCGGCATCCCTTCGATGCCTCCCCCTATCCTGTTGATCCCACGACACTCGCTCAACGACGCTCCCGCACGCCGGCTTGAAAATGTCGGTGCTCCGCCGCCAGCGACTCTCCTGCTCGACGTATTGCCTACGCATTCTAGTTTGTCATAAGGTTTGATGGAACCACCAACGCTGCACGAGAAGGGAGGTGGAATCCGCTGTCTGAGAAGGACATCGCAGATGGGCGAGGCTACAGGGATTTGAACACGCGGAATCAATAGAGAGGAGCACAGTATGGCAGCCGGGCAACTTCGGCCTCGATGGGGGCAACCCCTGACCGGAATCATCTCCAACATCGTCTTTTTCGTCGTCGCTTTGATTCTCTGGTATATCTTCAGCGACCCCTCTCGGGGCATTTTCAAAGCCTTCCCGTATCCGTTTGTCATGTATCTTGCCATGATGATTCTGGTTGGCTTATGGCAGCACATGTTCCTGGGGGACTGGCCTTTTCAGAACATGCCTCAGCCAGCCCGAGGGATCACGCAAACCATCGTGAACCTCATCCTGGTATGGTTTGTCATTCACGTCATTTTTTACAGAGTTTTGGGGCTCGGCTTCAATTTTCTCAGTCAGAGCAACCTGGAAGCCCTGGCCGCCGCTAAGCAGACGGTCATGCCTGAAGGGGTGGCAAAGACCTTGACTCTCGAGGCTTTGGTCAATCCTGC
>CALBZH010000745.1 GCA_937889795.1 uncultured Syntrophobacteraceae bacterium
CACAGTATTGGGCGCTCATCCTGGGAGTGGTCTGCATCGTGTTGATCATCGCCATTCTGGCTTTCCTGGCAATACGGACCAGCTGGCAGCTCAGCGATTCCCTTCGCTCCCTCGAATCCAGCGAGCGCAACTACCGGAATGCGGTCGAGAACATCCAGGACATCTTTTGCCGGGTCGATGCCACGGGGAGAGTCTCGTTAGTCAGCCCGTCGGCCGCCCATGTGCTCGGCTACGCGTCGGTCGACGATCTTGTCGGGAAGAGCGAAGAGATCCTTTGGGCGGACCCCCGGAGACACAAGGCGTTGTTGGAAGAGCTGACACGCTCCGGTCGTGTGAAGGATTTCGAGATCAAGGTGCTGCGCCGAGACGGAACCGCGCTGACGGTATCGGCCAGTGTCCTCCTGCTCCGGGAGAGCGACGGCGCGAGGTTCGGCTATGAGGGGATCTTGCGCGACATCACCGAGCGCAAGATCGCCGAGGAATCGTTACACCGACAAAACCAATATCTTGCCGCCCTGCACGAGACTTCCATTGGCTTGATCCGTCGTCTGGAGCTTGACCAGGTCTTGGAGGCGATCATCAGCCGGGCGAGCGCGTTGGTCGGGACGTCGCATGGGTTCATTTACGTTTACGATCCGGAGCACAACGACTTGGTCATCCGATCGGCGACAGGTGTCTACAAGGACAGCATCGGCTATCGTATCGCCCCAGGGGTGGGAATGGGGGGAACCGTATGGGCGACGGGAAAGCCGATTTTGGTTGATGACTATTCATCATGGGAAGGGCGGAGTCGAGACAGCCGCTGGGTTGGTTATCGATCGGTCATCGGTGTTCCCCTCCATTCGGAATCGGGGGTTTGGGGAGTCATCGGAGCGGCGTATTTGGCCGAAGGGGAGGTGTTTGGCCAGGACGAGCTGGACGTCCTTCAGCGATTCGCCGCGCTTGCTTCGATTGCCTACGACAATGCGCGGCTTTACGAGGATCTGCAGAAGGAGCTGAGGGAGCGCAAGCTGGCGGAGGAAGCCCTCTCGGACGCCCATAACCGTTTGAACGCCATCATCGAATTCCTGCCGGATCCAACGTTTGTGATCGACGCGAGCGGACAGGTCATTGCCTGGAACCGGGCAACCGAAGAGATGACGGGGGTCTCCAAGGAGGAGATCATGCACAAAGGGAATTATGAGTATGCAATCCCGTTCTACGGCGAGCGGAGGCCCGTTCTGATCGATTTGGTCCGATCAGCGTACGCCGATTTTCGTGCCGGAGGATACGACCAGATCCAGAAGAAGGGCACCGTGCTCTATGGCGAAGTGCACACCCCGAGACTGTATGCCGGCAGGGGCGCCTACCTTTGGGGAACGGCGTCGGTGCTCCTGAACAGCAGGGGAGAGGAGATCGGTGCGATCGAATCCATCCGGGACATCACCGAGCGCAAGCGGAGTGAAGAGGACCGCAGGCGGCTCGAAAAGAGGCTCCAGGAAGCTCAGAAAGCGGAAAGCCTCGGACGCATGGCCGGTGCGGTCGCCCACCATTTCAACAACATGCTCGCGGTGATCATGGGGAATCTGGAGCTTTCGATCGAAGATCTGCCCCAGGATTCCAGAGTACGCAGGAACTTGCTCGAAGCGATGACGGCATCCAAGCGGGCGGTGGAGATGAGCCGGTTGATGCTTGCCTACATCGGGCAGACATCGAGCCAGAGAGAATCACTGGATCTTGCTGCAAGCTGCCGGGAGGCCCTCGAAACCGTTGCGGCGTCTCTTCCCGGGAATGTGCGGATCGAGAGCAGCTTGCCCGCGGAAGGACCGATCGCGCATGCGGATCCGGTTCAGGTGAAACAGATGCTGGTCAACATCGTCTCCAATGCTGTCGAGGCCATTGGTGAGCGAGAGGGGCGCGTTTCAGTTTCCATCAAGGTCGTCCAGGCTCGGGACATCAAGGAGGCCAAGATCTTCCCAACCGATTGGGAGCCGGAGGACAGAGCCTACGCCTGTCTCGAAGTGTCCGATACGGGCTGTGGCCTTGACTTTCCGACTCTCGAGCGGATCTTCGACCCGTTCTTTTCGACGAAATTCACCGGGCGCGGCCTGGGGCTTCCCGTGGTCCTCGGGGTCGTGCGCAGCCTGAATGGTGCAGTCGGCGTGGCGAGCAGGCCCGGCGAAGGCGCCACCTTCAGAGTGTATCTGCCTCTCTCGGAGGAGTATGGTCTTCGAGACGTCGAACCCGCTACTCCCGCGACGCGGTCCTGCCCCGGCACGGGCTTGGTTTTGTTGGTGGACAACGAGCCAATCATCCGCGACCTGGCGGGGGAGATGTTCAAGCGGCTCGGCTGTGGCGTGGTCATGGCTGCAGACGGTGCCGAGGCCATGGAGCGTTTCCGCGAGCAGAAGGAGGACTTCGTCCTCGCGATCATTGACGTGGTCATGCCCGGCATGGATGGGTGGGAGGTCATGGCTGCGCTTCGGTCGATGAGGCCGGACCTTCCCGTTGTGCTTGCAAGCGGGTACGACCGGGGCCAGGTCGTGTCGGGACACCATCACGAGCAGCCCGAAGCTTTCCTGCAAAAGCCCTTTCAGTTCTCTGACCTGAAGGTCGTGCTGGAACTGGCCAAAAGGCGGAGGCCTGGGGGGTAGGGTCCGAGGGTCGCGTGCCCAATCGATGACCGCGGCGATCCCAAGTGAGCTTCAAGGAACTGACGCACTCCCCGGCGGACGCGAGGAAGGGTAGGCGTAAACGTATCCGACTCCTCGAAGCGTCTTGATCCGCTCGACCCCCTCGAACTTGTGACCGAGCTTCTTGCGCAGACTGCTCACGTGCACATCCACGCTGCGGTCGTAGGACGCGGGAGAGCGTCCGAGAGCAGTTGTGGCTAGATGGTCTCGGGTCACGACGTCACCGGCGGATCGGAGGAGTATCTCGAGGAAGGCGAGCTCAACCGAAGTGAGCGCGATCGGTCTTCCGTTGAGGGTGACCGTTCGGGCGCCCGTGTCCATGTCCACGTCCCCGACAACGATGCGGTCCGGCTTTCGGCCGAGCGAGCCCTGGGTGCCGCGGCTTCCCGAGCGTCTGAGGATGGCCCGCACTCTGGCAATGAGCTCTCTTGAATCAAAGGGTTTGGTCAGATAGTCATCCGCTCCCATTTCGAGTCCCAGGATGCGATCCGTCCGCTGGCTGCATGCGGTCATCATGAGCACGGGCGTATCCAGCCTGGAACGGATGCCGTACAGGACTTCGAAACCGCTCATGCCGGGAAGGCCGACATCGAGGACGATGAGATCGTATTCCCCTGCTCTGGCAAGTGCCCGATTCAACCCCTCTCTTCCGTCGTGAATCGAGGTTAGCTCAAATCCAGCCGACTTGAGGCAGTGGCTGACCAGCTCACAGCACTGCGGGTCATCGTCTATCATCAGGACGTTCCTCATTGCTTAGGCCTTTCGTGAGATCCTTCGGCCAAGCCTCGTTTCCCCTGGAAGCTCCCCCGAAACGTGAACTGGGCTCGGAAGGTCGGGCTCCACTGCGAGCCCATCCAGGATTGCAGGGCTCTCGCAGCAGAGCGGTGCTTCGTCAGTTGCTGACTGCTGGTGGCTCGGGTACGGGCAGCGTCAGAGTGGTCGCATAGGTCAGGCTGGGGGTCGCGTCGGCGTCTGCCGTCTTGTAAACGTGGATCACCGGTCCAGCCAGTACATAGAGGGTTCCATTGTTCACCCAGAGTCCACTGCCGGGGGGCATTGGGGGGCGGGGTGGTAGAAGACTTGCGGAATCGGCTGTTTGAGGGGGTGTGCCAGACGGCGGCTCGGGCTTGGGCAGCTCCACTTTGCTCGGTGCCTCGGTCAGATCATTGAGAGCGTAAATCAGAATGTTGCCGCCCGCCATGACGTAGAGGGCGGTGTCATCCGATGCGATGCCTGACATGCCCATCATGAAAAAACCTGGAGGCGGTCCTTTCCGCTCCGCTTGACTGGCGGTGGACGCTCCCCAGGCGACACCAGGAATGACAATCAGACATAGGGCGAGCAATCCCTGTTTTACTTTCATCACGATTCCTCCGTGTGACCCTGTGTACGGGTCCGTTGCTTTTCAGATTGATACGTCTTCAGGATGATTCACTGGGATCGAATTGTCGGATGACTGCTACATCTGCTTACCTCCCTTAACCCTGTGATCGACTCATACCCCAGGCGGGGCTGGCACGTGCTGGGCAGGAGCGGACCGTTGTCCGCTCCCGCGACATCCGGACCAACGCGTGTGCTGACTCGGCGTGGGGGGTGGGATGGCTTAACCGAGTGGCTTTCCTGTTGACCTCGAATGTTGATCGCATTCTAGGGCGCAATATTGGAGAAAATGTGGATGCCAAATGGAATGATTGTGGAGAGCTCCATCGCGGGGTGGAGAAGGATTGACTTGGCTGGTCGAATAGGACACTTAGAGAGCGATCCGAAGTTGGCGAGCTGCCCCCGGTTGAACCGCAAAGCTCCTCTATTGAGGCGATGAGCATGGCTGTTCGATTTCGCTATAAAATTTTCTTGACGTTCCTGGCGTACAGCGTGGCGATTATCATGAGTGTTCTTCTGATCGGTCGCTATTTCGCCCATCGCAATTTCGAGGAATACGTGAGCAAGGTTGAAATGGAGCGTGTCGAGGAGCTTGCGGATGCGCTGGGGGGGATCTACCAGAAGACTCAGGACTGGAACCGCGTCGTGGCAAGCTGGAGTGACTGGGTGAGAGTCATGGCGATGCCGGCGGGACCCCCTGGAAAACCCCCCGTTGGCGGGATGCCACCCCAGCTACCGTCCCCCCCTCCTATGCCGCCGATGCCCATGGGGGGGCCGCCAAGTGAAGCAGAAGGTCCGAAGCTCGGTGGCGTGCACCCTCCCCCTCCTCCTGGTCCTCCGCCAGGATCGTTCGCGGGTCGCGTCAGTCTGTTCGATGTCCAGAAGCGCTCGTTAACGGACAAGGAACAGCCCTCTATCGAGGAATATCGCCTCCAGGCCGTCGTCGTGGACGGCCGCACGGTGGGCTGGCTGGGTCTGCGCAAACGCGACCGGCTCACTCATCCGTTGGACCTCGAGTTTATCCGTCAGCAGTCTCAGACGTTCACGTCGGTGGGAGCCCTGGCGATGCTGTTGACCATCGTGATCACCTTCGTGCTGTCCCGCCAGGTTCTGGCACCCATCAAGCGGCTGGCGGAAGGGGCGCGCGCGTTGAAGCTTCGTCGGTTCCAGACCCGGATCGAGATCCGATCCCGGGACGAGCTCGGAGAATTGGCGGCGGACTTCAATGAGATGGCCCAGGCACTGGAACGGTACGAGCAAATGCGGCGCCAATGGCTTGCGGATATTTCGCACGAGCTGAGGACGCCGCTTGC
>CALBZH010000746.1 GCA_937889795.1 uncultured Syntrophobacteraceae bacterium
GGCTCCGAACCAGGCCTGGCGCTCGATGGAGCCAAAGATGTTCGGATAGGCCGGGTTGGATTCGACAATGACCGGTGCGCCCTGCGTCTCGGAATTGTCGATGAGGACGTTGACTTCGTATTTCCGGAACGTCGCTTCACGCGCGGGAACCGGGAAGGGCATTCCCGGCTGCTGCTGTTGCTGCGCTTCAGGTTTTTTCTTGAAGTCGTCTATGTTTTCCAGAATGTCGTCCTGCACGTTCTTGAGGTATTCCATGACGGCAGGCTCTTGCTGGTACTTGTCCTCGTACTGGTCCATGAGCTGGCCGACCACAAACAGGGCGATCTCGTTGTCCAGCTTGGTGTGCTTCTCCTTGAACTCCTCCTCGGACAACCGGATCTTCTTGATCGCCTCTTTCATCTTCTCGTGGAGCTCGTCGCTCTTCTCGCGCAGGACCTTTCGCTCCTCTTCCTCGAGGTGCCGCAGGTCTTCCTGCGTCATGGGCTCACCCTCCTTGTTGGCCGGGATGATGACCATGCCCACCTGCGAAAACTGGAGAATGAAGCCTTCCTCTTTGGCCAGCTGCGAGAGCTGATCGATGATCTCGCGACGCGTGCGCTCAAATCCCTGGTGGACTTCGGTTTCCTTGGTCCGGTAATCATCGCTGTCGAAGACCTCGGGGATCTTGGCGAGCAGCGTCTGGATGAAGTCCTGCATGTCTTTCTTCAGCACCTTGCCCTGGCCGGCGCTGATTTGAATACTCTTGGGCTTGTCCTGCTCCTTGAAATTGTAAACGTAGCACCAATCCGGGGGTGTCGGCTCGCTCTTGGCCTGCTCCTCGATGAAGGATTTGGCGGTGTATGTCAAACCTGCCTTCGCCGGACCAGCAACGAAGATGTTGTAGCCCCGCTCCTTCATCCCCATACCGAACTTGATGGCGTCAATCGCCCGCTCCTGGCCGACCACCCTCCGTTCCTTGCCGTCGAGAACGGCGGTGGAATCGAAGGGCAACGAATCCGGCGGGATGTAAGCTCGCAGCTCACTGACCGGCAATTCCGGGTGTTGCTTGGGCATTTTGAATCCCTCCTTTCACTGATAGGATCGCTTACCTTGAAGGTATCTGCTTCGCAGAACCGGTGGACGGGCTTCCGAATTCCGAGATGGCCACTGTGCGACCGGCCTTGGACGGCCAACCCCGAGGGCACGCTCAATGCCTTAATACTTTAAGATTGCTTGTCGTCAAGGTCTACCGCTCGTGCTCCCGAGCAGCCATTATTCCGTGACAACTTCCAATTTCGCGCGCTTCTTGTGACTGGACGCAGCGGCCTGCACCACGGTGCGGATGGCGTTGATCGTATTGCCTCCCTTTCCGATGATGCGCCCCAAATCATCCGGCGAAATCTTCAGCCCCAGGCTCACGTTGTCCTCGATCTCCGATTCGGCAACCTCGACAGCCTCCGGATGCTCCGCAAGCGACTTAACCAAGTACTCCACAAGCTCTTTCACGATGTATGGCCTTTCTGATCAGCAGGTTGTTGCGGTCCTCGCGCTCGGGTCAGCCCTGCAGCTTGTCCAGCACGGACCGGACCTTTTGTTGAGGATCCCCGATCCGGTCACGACGATCGTCAATCTTGATTTGAGTAAGAACGCGAGGCGCGCCCTTCTCGAAGAGACTTTCATGCATCCGTCTCACGACGGCCAGAATTTCGTCCAGATCCCCCGAGAGAATCGTCCCCATGGCGGTGAGCTCGTAGTGAACCGGGGTCGTCCGGAGGACCTCAAGGGCCGTGGCCACATAGCCGCTCAGGCTCGTACCCGCGACGCCAAGTGGAACGATGCTGACTTCGACGATGGCCATGACTGTCCTTTCGATTACCCACGCGGCCAGTGCGACCGCTCAAGAAACGGTGCAAGCCCGGCCAGTGTCTTGATCAGATCCGCCTCCGTGTGGGGCTCCACGGTCAAGAGCGGGGTCAGGCCCCGTGCATTCAACCGCTCGAAGAGACCCTTGAAATCGATGCTGCCGTCCCCGACAGGCCAGTGATAGTCATGGCCTCCGTCGTTGTCGTGAAGGTGGACTTCCCTCAGTTGGTGCGACAGCCGGTCGAGCCAGGTCAGTAGCGGCGTATCGGAGAAGCTGTGCTGATGGCCCACGTCCAGGCAAAATCCGAAATAGGGTGAATCGACCCGCTCCAGCAAGTCGACATGGAAGGACGGCTCTTTCTCCCACACATTCTCGATGAGCAGGGGCACTCGCATCGATGCCGCGCGCTCAGCCATCCGTCCCCAAAAAGCATGGCTCTTCTCGAGCCAGAAGTCACGATACTCCACATGGTGCCTCGGGTCGAATCCCGTGTGGCAAACCAACTGGACGGGCTGGAACACGAGCGCAAGGTCCAGAAACTGACTGATTCGCTCGGCGGCCAGTCGCCGGACACGCGGGTCCACGCACCCCGGCTCGATGCCCCAAAAGGGTCCGTGGAGGCTCACACGACATCCTCGATGCCGCAAGGCGGTCGCCACCCGTTCGAGATCCTCGGGGTCTGCCTCATCCATCTCGGCCCCCCCAAAGCCTATTTCGACGTTCATGCGGTGCTCGAGGATCACGTCGAAATACTGAGCCATCCTCTTCCAAGGCATGTTCACATGGACACGCCTGAGCACCCGCTGCGTTGCGTCGTCCTTCGGAATGGCGATTGGTCGTGGCTCGCCCATGAGTGAGTGCCTTGAAGCCCGTAGTCAGTGCGTTTGCGGGAAGGATGCTGTCTGCATGAGCCAATAGTGCCAAGTTTCAGCGCTCGGCGATACAAAACCACCGCACGTCTCTCTATAGAAATGACCGGTACTCCTGTCAACCTGATTCCAAGAAAGCCGGGGGAGATGGGGTGAGGTGCCGGGGTGCGGTTGACGGCTTTTCGATGCTCTGGTAATGACTGCCCAGCCAGTGGAGAAGAAAGGCAGGAACAGGAAAGAGGAGAGAGGATTCGATGAAGCAATACGTGATCGATCAGCTGCGCGAGACGGACTACGTGAAGATACTGGATTTCCTAGACGCGAATTGTGAGAAGACCATGCTGGAAGGGCTCTACCGAAAGGAAATGCCCGAGGCGCTCTTGACCCCAGCGCAGGCTGGGCATGCGCCGTGTCGTCCCCATTACTTCGCGATCAATCTCGATGTACGCCAGGTGAGCTTTGAGCTGCTGGTAAGGAGCAGTCAAATCATTCGATGCAATTGCATCGACTATGCGACGCGAGAGCAGCGCGACTATATTCTGGGTTTTGCGGACACCATGCTGGAACAGCTGAACATCAAGATCTGAAAGGACTTCTCGAAAGAACGCCGTTCCATTGGCGCTCATTGTCTGGAAGGAAACAGGCCTGGATGCAGGCCAGCCGCGAGCGACTCCACCATGTCCAGGATACGGGGTCCTGAACGGCAGGTGAGTCCGCAGTCGAACACAAAAACGCGGCCGTTTCTGACCGCCTGTAGATCGGCCCAGGCAGCGTCTCCGAGCAGGATCGATCGGATGAAGGGCTCACAGAAGAAAATGGCATCGGGGTTGAGCACCCCAAGCAGATCATGGGTGCAGACCACATACGGAGCATATGCCTCCCCGTGGGCATTGCGGCCCCCGGCACACTCGATGACGTCGTGCTGAAAGGCCCCCGGGCCGACTGTGATCAGCGGCTCCCAATTCATGATGCGAAAAACCGACGGACGCTCCCGATCGGGGATCGAGTCAACCCTCCTTCGCACGTGGGACAACCTCTCGTGCAAGCGCGACGCGAGTGCTCGAGCTGCTTCTTCCCGGCCCGTCTGGCGCCCCAGGCAAAGGATGTCGTTCAGCGAGTCATCCACGCTGCCGGGATCGCCGTGGTATACGTGTAATCCGGCATCCTGCAGAGCTTCCCGCGCTTCTTCCTGATGTTTTCCAAACGTGCAGACCAGATCAGGCCGGGCTTCCATCACACCGTTCAGGTCTGGTGCGAACCACGTCCCGAACGTTTTCTTCCCCAGCGCTTCCGGGGGGTAATCACAGTTTTCTGTAATCCCGACGAGTGCAGGCGTCAGACCCAGGGCCGCAAGGATTTCGGTCTGTCCCGGCGATAGCGAGATAATGCGAAGCGGTCGATTCATGGATCCGTTCCCTGCTGTTCGCCCAGAAGGGCCTTCGCGGCTCCCCTCAGGTTTCTCGAGACCACGTTGACGAGCGCGAAGATCGTATCGAGCGTGAGCAGTTGCGTGGCGACGGTTTCGTCGAAGCGGACGTGCATGGCCGGCTCAAATTCGTCGTCACCTTCCCAGAGCACGTACAGGATCGGGACCCGAGGAAGGGGCCACAGCCGGTAGGCGGCGTCTCCCATGGGGACCGGCGCACCCCCCAAGACCTCGGCTGCCTTCCGAAACAGCTCCCGGTCGCGGCCAAAAAGCTTCAACAAAGGGCCGGTCGGGAACTGGTGCGGACCGCGGAAGAAGAGCTCACCGCCAGGGATGTCCTTCTCACTGACCCATTTGCCCGAAAGCGCCTGCGGGGACGCCTCGAGGAGGTAGTGGAGGACAACCAGGTACAGCTCGAAATGGGTCGCCCGATACAGGGTGCCGGTCTGGACCTCAATGGAGCGCCGCTCAAGATGACAACCGCACGATGCGCTCAGGAACGGAACCAGGTAGGTGCGGCTTCCGGCATCGTATTGCACCATCGACCGGACGCAGACATCATGGGGATCGGCCTCCCCCAACTGCTCCCAAAGATAAGGGTCGATCTCGTCGGGATGCTCATAGAGCCCTCGATGCTCCAGGTCCTTGGTGAGCCGTGCGATCACCTCTCGGGCCTTCGCTTCAAAATCCTCGGGAACCTGTAGCCAGCCCCACCCGCGCTGCTTGACGAACAAGCCGTCGTAGGCCGTTTCCTCGAATCCTCGCAAGAGAACCGGGATGTTCTCCTGCTCGAGGGCCTGCGTCAGCACATCGGATTCAAACCGATTTGCCAGGGTGTGGACCGTCACGAAGCGTTCGTTGGATTCATTCATGGCGTTGAGATCGGAAGAGCGTCGTGTAGGGAAAGAGTGTAGATCTCGGTGGT
>CALBZH010000747.1 GCA_937889795.1 uncultured Syntrophobacteraceae bacterium
CGACCACCGAGATCTACACTCTTTCCCTACACGACGCTCTTCCGATCTGCCTCAAGGAACAATATGGCGACCGGCAAACCGTGAGCCGCTACGGGAGATTTGTCATCCGTTCCTTTGTGGCCTGGGGAGCCATGAAGGATTCCGAGGCCAAAGGCAGCTACGAAAAAGCCGCTCCGGTGAGCATTGCCGAGCCAAACCTGGCCATCCTGATGTTTGAATCCGCACTACTGGCCACCCCGGAGGCCAAGGGCGCATTGGGGCTGCTCCTGAACAACCCGGCATTCTTCCCGTTTCAGCTCCCCGTGATGATCGGTGACTTTGTATCCCAGCGTAGCGACCGGATCGACGTGGTTCGCCATGGACTGGACGATGTGCTGTTGAAATTGAAGGGCAACTAAATCATGCCTTCCTTCCTTGCATGGATTGACCATGACTCGAAAGCGAGGGAACGCACGCTTCGCATCCTTTCCCTTTTCCAGGAAAAGGAAAGTCGTGACGAGCTTGGGCTCGGCTCCGTGCGGGACAGCTTTGCCGATCAGTTGTTTCCAGGAACAAGCACGATCCAGACACGCCTTCGCTACATGCTTTTCGTGCCATGGATTTACCATTCGCTGGAAGAGAAGCGACTACCTGCAGAGAGTTTTTCGATCCAGGCTTACAAGCTGGAAAGAGACCTGGTTCAGCCGTTGATGGATTCCGATGATCAGGCTGGCGTCTTTGGTAAGACCGCAGGAAAGAGGCTCAAACGGTTGCCCAGCTCCGTCTACTGGGCCGGTCTCGGTGTCTGGGGAATACGCATTACGCCATTCTCGCAGGACGAATATCACAGGCGCATCGACGAGACTTACCGTCGCCGGAATGCACTGAAGGCTCTTGAGAAAGACGCAAAGATACGGGGAGACGACATCGACGTTGAGCAGCGAATGGCTGCTCTCAGTTGGCATCCTCGATTGCCAGCACTTCCGGAAGATTTTCCGGGGGCAGTGAACTTCGCTTTATCTAGAGAAGAAGCCGAATTTATTCGGGATCGTATCCAGGTCGCTTGCCCCAACAGTCTCCTTTCGTTCTTGGCACTGTACTGCGAACCCGCCGACACCCAAGCTCCATGGGAACATCCGGACTACGGCCGTTTTTCCGAACAGCATAAAGAACTCCTGACCAATGCACGGCTGTTCTCGGAGGTGATGCATGGAGCGGCGCTCTCGTACAACGTTCAGCTCGCCAGGCTTCGAAACCATGAAGACCTTGTCGTCGAGCATCAGGCAAGTTTCGATGAATGGACCGCAAATCTTCCCCTGGAGGAAATTCGCTCCTGGTCGGTGAGCCGCCTCTGGGAGTTGACCATGGATCATGGCCACACCATCACCCCGCAAACGAGATTCTTCGTTCAGCAGTGGATCGACCATACCCGGAGGTCCCCCAAAAACCTCCTTTCTAACGCAGATGCGCTCACCCTGATCAAAAGAAGGGAAATGAAACTCAAGGGCACGCGTTCCCGATTCAGGAACCAGAGGGCGCTCGAGCAGTGGGGCGGGTACTCCGGCGTCGGAAGACTTGTCTATCGCTGGCCGAATGTGAAGGTGCTTTTGAACGACCTGTACCAGGGGATTAGCCGGGAGGAGAAATGCTGAATCCAAACTCCCGGAGCCTTTATACCTCTGCATTGACCCCACCGCCGGGGATGATTTTCGACGAGGCCATTGCAACCACCTTTTCGATGGACCCAGCCCTGTTGCTTGAGGCACCTGTCTACCTGGCGTTAATGGTGGCGGATGGTCAGACCGATCCTGACCCGTTGTCTGTGCTTGAAGCCATCCGCAGGTACTCGAAACGCATCACCGTCTATGTGCAACGAGGACGCATTCAGGTGCCCCAGATTGCCAAGCCCAATCCATTGTTTGGGTTTCTGGAGGAAATGGTTGTCGAGGTAACGGCCCCTGGCGGAGGCGTCTTCCATCCAAAAGTCTGGGCGATCCGTTTTGTCAGCCCTGATCAAAGCAGCTCGAAATATCGTCTGGTGGTCCTGACGAGGAATATGACCACGGATCAGTCCTGGGACTTGTCACTTCAGCTCGAAGGGACGATTGAAGGCCGGAAGTCCAAATCAAATGAACCGCTGGCTCATTTCTTCAAAACGCTGCCTGCTCTGGCCACCGGAACAACAGAGCCTGGCAGGAGCGAACAAGCTCTCAGATTCGCGGACGAGTTGCATCAAGTCCAATGGGAACTCCCCGACGGTTTTGACGAGGTGACCTTCTATCTTCCGGGAACGAAAGCGTATGACTGGGAGCCTCCCATGGCGAATCGGATGGCCGTCATTTCGCCGTTCTGTTCTGATGAGGTCCTGCGAGCATTGACGAGAAAAACCAAGGCCGCTGATGCTCTCATCTCACGCCAGGAGTCATTGTCAGCCCTGAAGAAGGAGACTCTTGAGCTCTTCACGCAATGTCTTCATCTGGACGACGCGGCGGAAACCGAGGATGGCGAGGAAGAGGATACCATCGAACAGCCGCTTGCGACCGGCCTCCATGCAAAGGTCTATCTGTTTGAGACCAGGTTCTATTCAGACTATACCCATGTGATCATGGGATCAGCGAATGCTACCAAAACGGCGCTGAATGCTTCGAAGAACGTCGAGATCCTGGTCGGGCTAGTTGGCCGGAAGAGCAGAGTCGGCGGCATCGACGAGCTTCTTGGCGCTGACGGATTAGGTGAATATCTTGTCGACTTTGTCACGAGCAAGGAAAGATCGGAAGAGCACACGTCTGAACTCCAGTCACGAGTGGA
>CALBZH010000748.1 GCA_937889795.1 uncultured Syntrophobacteraceae bacterium
CCACCGAGATCTACACTCTTTCCCTACACGACGCTCTTCCGATCTGGCCATGGCCTTGGCGATGGAGATGGCTTCCATGAAGCCGAGCAGGGAGATAATGGCTGCAATGGGCAGGAGATAGAGGATGATCTTGAGGTCGATCTGAGGAAAGGTCATTGCCGGAAGGCCCTTGGGCACGACGCCAACAACGGAGCCGCCCCCCATCATGGCGAGCGCGTTCTCATCGACAGGCTTGTTCCCGAGGCGGAGGCGCCAGACGCGACCGTCCGTGGTCTTTCCCTGGGGAACCTCCTTTTGGGGATAAAAGACCAGCTTCCCTTCGCCCTCCTGCACGCCTGCAAACATGTAATCCCTCAGGGCCGTCCGAAGCTTGCTGCTCTCCTCCTTGAGGTGATCCATCTTGGTGCTCATGATGAGCGTTTGGTGCTTCAGATCCAGAACCTCGGTGGAAAAGCGTCCGTGGCTGGCCTCAGCTTCGCTGATCTTGGGCGCGAGCGCGGCCCTCTCGTTTCCCAGCCGGTCGATCTCCTTGACGGCCGCGTTGAATTCCTGCACGAGGCGCTGCACCTCCTGCGACATGACTGCCTGAAGAGGCGCCTTCGTGTTCTTTTCATAGCCGGTGGCCCAGGAGATGAGCGTGGTCACCACGACGGCCACCAGCACGTAAGGGATCCGTCGGTCAATCCGCCGCAAGCCGTACATGAGCGCAAAGGCAAGCGCCCCGAGGGCGAAGGTCGGCCAGTGGGTGTACTGAATGGCGGCCTTGATGACCCGGTAGACGGTCTCGTAGTGGTGCTCCGCCTCGTCAACGTACACGTTGAACATCTTGGAAAGCTGGGAGGTGGCGATGATGAGGGCACCGGCATTGGTGAAACCATTCACGACCGGATGCGAAAGAAAATTCACAACCAGCCCCAACCGCAGCACACCGAGGGCCAGCTGAAACAGCCCCACGATCAAGGCCAACAGGATGGCGTAGCCGATGAACGCGTCACTCCCCGTCGTGGCCATGGGTCCGAGAGCCGCCGATGTCATCAGAGAGACGATGGCCACGGGACCCGTCGCCAGCTGCCGGCTGGACCCGAAGAGCGCCGCGAGCATGGGCGGCAGAAGCGACGCATAGAGCCCGTACTGGACCGGCATGCCGGCAAGCTGCGCGTAGGCCATGGACTGAGGGACCAGGATCAACGCAACGGTCAAGCCCGAAATAAAGTCCATCCGCAGTGTCGTCGCGTTGAGCTCTTTGACCCAGGCCAAAAAAGGAAACACAATCCGAATCATGTTGCCGTTCCTTCCCAGATTCCTTTTGGGTTACAGGTTTCTCACCGCCCGGCATCGGGCACCGCTACTCCCCTCTCATTGCCTTCTTCATCTTGTCAATCAGCTCGTCGATGTTGATCGGCTTCATCAGGTAGTCGTCCGCTCCCAGCCGCATCCCCTCGATCCCCTCCCGTGTCGACCCGTGCCCCGTGAGCAGCAGGACGCGGGTCTCCGGGTGCAGGCTCTTGATCTGCTGCAGAACCTCGACGCCGCTCATCCCGGGCATCATCAGATCCAGAACCACAACTTGGGGGCGTAGGTCCTCCACCAAGCGCAAACCCTCTTCCCCGTCCGACGCGATGGCCGCATCGATCCCACGAAGACCTAGTCGCTCGGCGAGCGTCGTCACAAATTCCTGCTCGTCGTCCACCAGCAGCACCTTCCAGTTCTCCATCCGGTTAACTCCCTGATTCTTCGCTGGCCCGCAGAGGCAACGTGATCGTGAAGATCGTCCCCACGTTTTCCTGACTCTGCACCTCGATGTTGCCACCCAGTTTCTTCACGATCCCATAGGTGATCGGAAGTCCCAAACCCGTCCCGGTTCCCTTTTTCGTGGTGAAAAACGGCTCGAAGATGTGCTGCAAGACGGCTTCTGGCATCCCGCAGCCGTTGTCCTGAATGATGACCTCATTCGTGTCGTCGTCGATCGGTCTGGACACGACCGTGACCTGTCCTCCGTCTGCTACCGCGGCCAAGGCATTGTTGAGGATGTTCAGGAACACTTGCTGCAATTGGCCTCGGTCGGAGGCAATCCTTGGGAGGGTGGAATCGAGCTCGAGCTTGATCTGGACTTTGCGGTAGAGGGCCTCCTTCTCAAGAAACGCTGCGGTTTCACGAATCACTTCGTTGAGATCCAAGACCTCGACCTGGACTTCCATGCGGCGCGCGAATCCCAGGAGTCGGTGCGTGATGGACCGGCAGCGGTGCACGGACTGGAGCACCGCCCCCACCAGACCGAGAAACTTCTCCTTGTCGGGAAAGTCCGGCTTGAATTCGATGAGGTCCTTCATCAGGCCGGCTTTCTCGTTGATGATCGCCATGGGGTTGTTGATCTCATGCGCCACCCCGGCCGCCAGTCGTCCGATGGAGGAAAGCTTGTGCGTGTGCTCAACCTCGCGGAAGGCGGCCTCCCGCCTCTCGTCGCATTCCATCATCCGATGCACCAAGACGTCGGTGAGCTTGAACACAACGAGAAAGATGACAACGACACTGATAATGAAGAGGAAGAAGAGCTCACTCTTGAGCGTATACCAGGAGCGCAGCACCTCCCCACGGGGCTTAATGACCACCAGGATATAGGGCGCATGGGCGAAGTAGGTGTAGGCCATGAAGACATCACGGCCCGACATGTCCTTGACTTCCACGACGTTGGCTTCATAGCTCGCGGGAGGCAGATCGAACGGGAACCGCTCCAGCAAGCCGCCGTACCACTTGGAGGGTGTCTGAAGGACCCCGTTCTTGTTGATCAGAAAGGCATCGGTCTTGGGGTCCAGACCCATCGAAGCGATCAGGTCGTGGAAGCGATCCGTGTCGATGGTTGCTCGAAGGATCCAACCCTTCAGCGACTCCGAATTGTTCAACACGGCCATGACCAGATGCGGAAACCCGCGAAATCCCATGAAGACATCGCTCACGTAACCGCCCCGCACCTGGGTCTCATGAAGCCAGCTCTGCTCGGAGTAGTTCTTTCCCTTGAGATCGTATGGCCCCACATAACTCACCTGAACCCCAAGCTCGTCGATCAAGCCAAGATCCACGAACCCCCCGAACTCCCGCTTCATGACACGGAAAATGCGGTTGAATTCAACTTCATTGGAAAGCTTTTCATACGAATAGGCGGAAGCGACGAAGCTCACGGCGGAGAGGCGTTCAGCAAGAAAAAGCTCGAAGGAGTGCTTGGTCTTGTTCACCAGCACCCGCATGGGATTGACGATCTCGTCGCGGAGGGTCGACTGGTACTGGTGGTAGTTGAGAAGCGCCATGAAGAAGAGCGGCACGATCGTCACCAGGATCATCAGAATGATCATGTTGCGCCGCAGAAGGCTGTAGCGTTTCTGCGTCGAGCCCTCCTCGGGGAAATTGAACAGACTGTGTAGCGAAAATCGGTCTCGCCAGGTCATCATCTATCCCTACCGCGGCTTCCAGAGGATCTCACCGGCCGCCAACGATCCCGAGGCCAATCGCTCGAGCACACGACCATGAGGACCAATGACGGAATCCAGAACACGCACGCGCTTCCATGTCAGGTATTGGAAATACTCTTCCTCGATCCCCCCGCATACAACGGTCTTCACGTCCTCCGTCAGGATCATATGGCACAGTTTCTCAGGCGAAGCCTGGGGCAAGACCAGGTTTCGCTCCTCCTCGATACCACCGTCAGCCCCGAAGGACACGATCAGGACTTCCGTGGTCAGATCGAACCGAGGAGCAATGTCGTCCCCATAAAGGCAAATCAGGGTCTTGTTTCCCACCGGACCACCTGCTTCGTATCAGTTTGTTTCAGGGATTTCCGAGCCCTGTCACTCGTCGATCCCATACTGCTTCATCTTCCTCCAAAGCGTACTTCGGCCCCACCCCAGAATCGCGGCTGCCTTGCCTCGGCGCCCTTTGGCCTTAAGCATCGCCTCCAAGATCATCTTGCGCTCCAACGCCGACCAGTCCATGCCGTCGTCCCCACTTGCACGGTGAACTAGTGTTACCGTCGGCTCCGCTGACTCAGCCGCTGCGACTTCAGGCTCTCGCGCTTTGGGGTCCGTCAGGTAAGCGGGCAAGTGCTGAGGCTGGATTTGATCTTCCTGGCAGATGGTGAGGCCGTACTCGACGATGTTGCGAAGCTCCCGAACATTGCCGGGGTATGAATAATCCAGCAAAATGCGCAGCGCCTTCGCCGAGAACCCCTTGATGGGCTTTTTCAACTTCGCGGCATAGTCCTGAAGAAATCGGTTCAACAGGAGCTGAACGTCGTCCCCACGCTCACGAAGGGGCGGCAACCGGAGCCGGACGACGTTCAGCCGGAACAGCAGATCCTCCCGGAACCGCCCTTCCCGCACCATTTGCTCCAGATTGCGGTGCGTGGCCGCGATGACCCGCACATCCACATGGAATCCTTTGGTGCTGCCGAGAGGGAAAACCACTCTATCATCAAAAAAGGTCAGCAGCTTGACTTGCAGCGAAAGCGGCAGGTCCCCAATCTCCGTCAGGTAGAGCGTTCCATTGTGTGCCAGACGAAACCGGCCCGGCTTGTTTTCAATGGCCCCCGTAAACGCCCCCTTCTGATGCCCGAACAGCTCCGACTCCAGCAACGTTTCCGGGAGCGCCCCGCAGTTGACCTTGATGAAGGGGTCCTTGGCGCGGGGCGACGCCTGATGGATGAGCTCGGCCACGAAATCCTTACCCGACCCCGTCTCGCCGGTGAGCAGCACCGAAGAGTCCGACTGCGCGATGACGGGAAGCACCTCGTAAATACGCTCCATTTGAGGGCTTCGCCCAATGATCTGCCCAAACCCGAAGGGAGGGCCACTCTTGCCGTTCAGACGACTGAGCATGCGAATGTCCTGGACGGCCTCCAGGGTGCCCACGGCCTTCCCATCCAGGTCGACAATGGGGGCAAACGTAATGCGCACGGGAATCTTCTGTCGCTCCCGATTGATGATGTCCCCCTCCACGACGAGAGGCTCCGAGATGGGCCGCCTGGACCGCACCGGACAACCCTCAATGCAGATGTTGCTCCGCAGGACATACGCACAGGGAATGCTGATCACGTCCTTGCACTCAAACCCGGTCAATCCCTCAAGAAAACGATTGATGAACACGACGCGCCCGCCCGCGTCGACCACCGCCACCCCGAGGGGGATCGAGTCCAGCAAGCCCGGAAACGAGACCGGGGCGGCAAAAAGCCCGTCCACCCTTAAGGGACCCTGCGAAAGCATGCTCCAAACGTCTCCATTGTTTCGAACTGAACGCTCCTGAACAGCCGGATACCCTCTCCTATTCGGCTCCTGGCCGCACACCCCCCTCGAGCGCATCGAAGGCTCTATCCTAATGCCAGTTCCAGAAAGTGTCAAATAGAAACATTTCAAAATAGATCACGGAGCAACACGCTCGACGGGACGATCGCGGGATAATCTCAGGCGCTGGGAGACAAGGAATGCGGACGTCGCCCCGATTTTTTAAGTGTTAAACAGTCTGGTCGACTGTTGACGTACCCGGCTCCTACACGTAGAATACACGTGCAAGGAGGTGTGATATGCAGAAGAAGCTGACCATAACCATCGATGAAGAGGTTTATGAAGGGCTGCATAGAGTGATTGGCCCCCGTAAGATCAGTCGGTTTGTCCAGGAATTGGTCCGCCCGCACGTCGTGCGTCCCAACCTGGAATCAGCCTACGCCGATATGGCAAAAGACAAAGAAAGGGAAAAGGAGGCCCTGGAGTGGGCTGAAGTCACCTTTAAGGATGTTGCTCATGAAACGGTGTGAAGTGTGGTGGGTTAACTTCGATCCTTCGATCGGCGGTGAGATGAGAAAGAAACGGCCTGCCGTGGTTGTGAGCAATGACGCGTCAAACAAGTTTCTCAATCGAGTTCAGGTTGTTCCTTTGACCAGCAACACCGAACGCCTCTACCCAAGCGAGGCGGTAGTCATCTTTGAGGGAAAAGAGAGCAAGGCCATGGCAGATCAACTGGCGACCGTGAGCAAGGAGAGACTATTCCGGCGAGCAGGCATTCTTGGCAAGGATGACATGCACAAAGTAGAGCAGGCCATCAAGGTCCAGCTGGATATTCCCTAAGCGTCTGTTTGAGAAATCGTCACGATAAGCCGCTGCAACCTGACGCGGACGCCTTCTTTCCTGACCGTGCTCGCGCCCCCCGCACCACGGCTGAAGAGATGTCCACGAGGGACTATGCTGCGGCATCGCATTTGGGGGATGGGGCAGCTGAAACGGATCCGCACCCCGGTCAACTGACAACCCAGACGGTAAGGCCCTTCGCCATCTGGATGACTTTGCTGCTCACCCGCCCCATGAAGAACTCTTGGATTCGTGAAAGACCCCGTCGCCCCACAACGATCGTCTCATAACTCCCGTCACGAGCTTCCTGGATGATGGCGCCGGCACGGCTGCTCACCCCCTTCACAATCTTGGTCGCCACACGCTCCTCGTCCAGCCCGGCCTCCACCAGCACCCGGCGAGCCCGGTCAAAGGACTGCTCCATCTCCTTTTCCGCCTCCACCAGCTCCTGGTCTACTCTTGCAAGCCAGTCTCTGTCGTGAGAGAGGACGAAGGACTCCCCAAACCCTTGCATGAAGACATCCAGTCCACGCATGGCGTGAAACAAGGTGACATTGACCCCTTGGGAGCCTTGCAGCATCCTGCCCACATAACGAACGGCCTGCAGGGCCCCTTCGGAAGCATCGATCGGGATAAGCACCTTGCGCGCACGCCCGAGCCCCGCAACCACCCAAACAGGCACATGCGTGAGCTTCCCGACCAGCTTGTCGGCCACGCTGCCGAGCACCAGGTCCTTCAGCTGACTCAGCCCGTGGCGCCCGACCACCACCGCGTCGTAGTTGTTGTACGATTCGGCGATGATGTCTCTCGCAATCCCCTCCTTACGCGCCTGCACGTTGACCACAATGGCCTCTTCCGGCACTCCGGCATCGAGGAGGGCGCGCTTGGCTTCCCCCATGAACCCCTCTATGAGGTTTTCCTGCTGCTTTTCCCACGCTTCGATATTCGCAATGCGGTACTGGAAAGCAG
>CALBZH010000749.1 GCA_937889795.1 uncultured Syntrophobacteraceae bacterium
GGAATCTTGGAGAAGGGCGGCTACTTCGAATCGGCGTTGCCGTGGGCATTTCCCGAAATCGCCATCGAGCTTCGCCGGTTTTTGAAGATTGGGGAGGAAGAGGATAAAATGATGATCGATGTCCTCCTTGCCCGGAGTGAAGAGGTGAGAAGGATCATCCGGAATGGTGTGGAAGCGGAGTCGGAAGAGGGACGGGTGATGCTTACGACCAAGAATGATCTGATCTGGCTCAAGAGCGCGAGGGGTTCGAAGCAGGATCATGCTGATATCGAGAAGCTGAAAGATGACGAAGATCGATAGGATCCTTAAAAAGCTCAGCGAGCTGTATGAATTCAATCGAAAGATCAAGGGCTACACATTGAAGGAGAAGGCCAAGGAGCCACTCGATGGGGACGTGCCAAAAAACCGTCGGGCTCCCAGGTCGGAATTTGTTCGTTCAACTTAAACCGCCTCAACCCTTTGACCCCAGCCGCGTTATTCTTGCTTATCCCTTTTTTGGACCGTGGTTATGGGCCACTCGGCGATTCCTCGATCCATGGTAGGGCGCGAGTGCTTTCTTTGTGGGCCATGGCATCCCATGCAGCGGGGCCCTCTCACTGGCAAGGGTGCCTCGATATCCTTCTGCCCCACTTCAGTCATGCTAAAAATAAAAGTTGACACTGCCAATCAGTATTGCTAATTAGCAGCGTCACACATGCAGTGAAAATGAAGACGATACATCGGCACACAACGGCGTGTGCTGCGTGATCGAAGGGTATGCGGACAATGACGTCCCACTCCAGAGCTGGAGGAGGGACGTTTTTTGTTTTTGGCCCCTTTCACTGCCGCATGAATCGACAGGGCAATGACAGCCGAAATCCATGAGCGGATGGGGCTGTTTGGGATCTGGCAGGGCATTGAATATGTCTGCCGGATCTGATCACGATTATCCGAGAGGTTCGGATGGGTCTACAAGGGTGTGGGGCCCGATGGGGACGGTGATGTCCGACGAGTGTCTCGAGCGTGCAGGATGGATTTCTATCCTTTCAACGACGAACAACTAGGAGCTTAAGACGATGAACTTGTCGACACCCAATGCCAATGACGCCACCTTGACTTTCAATCGCTCCAAGAGCGTGGTTCCCATGAGCGGCCTTTGCTCCCGATGTATTGACGGCTGCCGCGGCAACTGCGAAGTGTTCCGTTCGACCTTTCGGGGTCGGGAAGTGATTTACCCGGGTCCCTTCGGTTCGGTGACGGCCGGCGCGGATAAGAACTACCCGGTGGATTATTCGCACCTGAATATCCAGGGCTATGCGCTGGGAGCGAGCGGTCTTCCGGCCGGTGTCGCCGGCGGCCCGGACACGGCCATCTTCCCCTCTGTGAGCACCGAGACGGAGTACGGCTGGGACCTCAAAGTGAAGATGAAAGTCCCCATCTTCACGGGCGCCTTGGGATCGACCTTCATCGCTCAGAACAACTGGGAGCACTTTGCCGTCGGCGCAGCCATCAGCGGTGTGACCCTGGTTTGCGGTGAGAACGTGTGCGGCATCGACCCCGGCCTCGAGCTTGACAGCAACGGCAAGATCACCAAGTCCCCCGAGATGGATCGCCGCATCGACGTCTATCGCCGCTACCACAAGGGCTACGGCGAAATCTTGGTCCAGATGAATGTGGAAGATACCCGGTTAGGCGTTGCCGAATATGTCATTAAGAAGCATGGCCTCGAGACGATCGAGCTCAAGTGGGGTCAGGGCGCCAAGTGCATCGGCGGCGAAATCAAGGTGAACAGCCTGGAGCGCGCCCTCGAGCTGCAGCGCCGCGGCTACATCGTGACCCCGGATCCCTCGAGCCCCGTGAACCAGGCCGCGTTCAAGGCCGGCGCCATCAAGGAGTTCGAGCGTCACAGCCGCCTGGGCTTTGTGAGCGAGGAAGGCTTTTACGCGGAAGTCGAGCGCCTTCGCAAGCTGGGCTTCAAGCGCATCACGCTCAAGACCGGGGCCTACAGCCTGCGCGAGCTCGCCATGGCCATGAAGTGGGGCTCCAAGGCGAAAATCGATCTCCTCACCATCGACGGC
This sequence comes from uncultured Syntrophobacteraceae bacterium, assembly GCA_937889795.1. Lineage (GTDB taxonomy): Bacteria > Desulfobacterota > Syntrophobacteria > Syntrophobacterales > Syntrophobacteraceae > CALBZH01. Next base: position 2,058 of record CALBZH010000749.1, read on the forward strand.
GCTCCCGGCGGAACGGGCATGAGCCCCTGGCGCATGATGGAAGAGTGGGGCATCCCGAGCCTGTACATCCACGCGGCGGCACATGAGTTCGCTCAGAAGCTCGCCGCCAAGGGCGAGCGCGTGCCCGATCTGGCGTTCGCGGGTGGGTTCTCCAGCGAAGACGGCGTCTTCAAGGCGATCGCCCTCGGCGCTCCGTTTGTTAAGGCCGTCTGCATGGGCCGCGCCCTGATGATTCCCGGCATGGTCGGCAAGAACATCGCCCAGTGGATGGAAAAGAACGATCTTCCCA
>CALBZH010000750.1 GCA_937889795.1 uncultured Syntrophobacteraceae bacterium
ATCGACCTCCTTCAAATACTGGGTTTTGAGAATCTTTCCGGAGCACACCAGAACAGCAACGCACACGAGGGACGTGATCAGCACCAGCACCGTCGCCAGACGATCATTTCCGGCCTGAACCGCATCGTAGACTGCTAGGGAAAGGGTTTGAGTCTTCCCGGGCAGATTGCCGGCAACCATGAGAGTGGCTCCGAACTCCCCCATGGCCCGTGCAAAGGCGAGCATGGCTCCCGCCATGATCCCACGCCAAGCGAGCGGGAACGAAACACGCCAGAAGACACCCATCTCCGTCAGCCCGAGAGTGCGGGCAGCCTTCTCGAGATTGGGGTCGACGCCTTCGAACGCGCTGCGCGCAGCCTTGAAAACCAGCGGCACGGATACCACGGATGAAGCCAGCACCGCCCCCTGCCACGTGAACATGAGCGTTATGCCGAAGGCCTCGAACAGCCAGCGGCCGATCCAGCCATTCCGGCCCACGAGAACGATCAGGTAATAGCCCAGGACCGTGGGCGGCAAGACCAGGGGCAGCGTGCAGACGGCGTCCAGCCATTCCCTGCCCCAGAATCGGAAGCGCGACAGGCAGAAAGCCAGCGCAACCCCGGTCAGAAACGCCGCCAGAGTCGCGAGACCCGCTACTTTCAGGGTCAAAAGCAGCGGCGTGAGACATTGGGTCATGACGTCCCCCTGCCCTCGCCTCCGCGTGTCACAAGAACCTTTCGACCATGCCGATGGAGAACGGGAGCTCCCGCGTCATGTGGCACGGCGCTCAGTGGACCGCGATCCCCGATCATCGCAAATAGATCCCGAGTCTGTTCAAACCCCTGCTGCATCTCAACCTCCAAGGCCCTATCGTCACTCGTTGATTCTGAGGTATCATTTGACCGTTCGCCCCCAAAAGTGCATGGTATCACCGACTCCTTGTAGTTTATAGCTGACATCCATACGCCTCATGCTTTACAGAATCAAGGTGAAACCGATTGTCTCTGCGGAAAACAGGCATCATCTTCCGCGCGTTGCTCGGCCCGATTTCTGTTGTCTGCGTTGGGGCGCAAGAGATCCAACTAGGCTGCATTGCCGAACCAATTGTGCTTTCGTGACAGGGTCTGAAACCGCGAGGGGACACTCATGAGAGTCACCAAGGATCAAGGGATCTGCAGGCTCAGAGCAGCCCGCAAAGCCAAAGAGATCTCGCAGAGCGATCTGGCCGCTCGGGTGGGAGTCAAACGACAAGCCATCTACGACATGGAGACGGGGCGGTATGTGCCCAACACCACCATAGCGCTTCGGATGGCCCGCGTGCTCGGGTGCAAGGTCGAGGACCTGTTCAGCCTGGATGAGGCCGAAGAGGCACAGCCGGTGACGTTGGTCGAGCGGGCAGGCCTGGTGAATGATCGGGTCTCGGTGACGCGGGTGCGCGAGCGGCTGGTCGCCTATCCGTCGGACGGCAAGTGGCTTCTGAGCGACGGCTTCCATCCCGCGGATGGCATTCTCTCCGCGGATGGCAGCGAGGTGCGGCTCCTTCAGGGAAGAGACCGCCTCGAGAAGACGATTCTCCTGCTTGGCTGTGATCCGGCGTTTGCCATCCTCGGCGCCCACGCTTCCCGATGGTCAGCCGACGCCAACGTGCAGTGTCGATTCGCCTCAAGCCATCTTGCACTGGAACGACTGGCGAGTGGCCACGCGCACATCGCCGGGACCCACCTGCACAACGACACCCAGTCCGAATCCAATCTGACACTTGCGAAGAAGCTTCTCCGGGGTTCCAAAGCGGTCGTCATCGCTTTTTCTCGCTTTGAAGAGGGGCTGATGGTGGTACCCGGCAACCCGTTCGACATCCGGGGCGTCGTGGACCTCTGCGAAAAGAAGGTGCGATTCGTCAATCGTGAGCTCGGCGCCGCACTGCGTGTCCTGCTCGACGATCGGCTCGCCGAGGCCGGTCTCTCCGGCGACGCAATCCTGGGATACCAACGGCTGGCCTCCAGCCACGCCCAGTGCGCGCAGATGGTGGCTTACGGGATGGCGGACGCCGCCATGGGCCTTAGAGCCGTAGCCGCTGCGCATGGTCTTGACTTCGTGCCCATGGAGGCCGTTCGATGTGACCTCGTCATCCCCGTCGACCTGATGGCTCACCCCGCGATCAAGATCCTCCTCGACGCCCTGCAGACGGGAGCTCTGCGCCGTGAGCTGTCCGCCCTGCCAGGCTACGAATCCGTCTGCACCGGCAGCATGATCGGTGAGGTTTGACGGACTCCCGGAGATTATTGATGCAGCAAGGGGGAGGCTGTGCTCAATTGCCACCCGTTGCATTTACCACGGAGCGCGCAATACCCGAATATTGAGCCTTCGCTCAACGGTCTCCGGTTGTCGCCGATGGACATCGTGCACACGCACGCAATTAAGTGCCTGATCCTCCGGCCGTCATCCCTGCATGCCTTTCGTCGGGATCCAGCGGTGTTATTAGGAAGCGACCTGGATCCCGGTCTGTGCCAGCGTGACGTTCAAAGTGCTTGTGGACACTGTATTGTGAGGCGCTGTACTCAGCGCTTCATATCCACCACCTTCACCGTATGGGAAAGGTCCAGTGTAAAACTCCCATTGCCACCACTTTGCCGCCACGCCCCATAAGTCAATCCGTAAGGTTTGGAGTGAACGGGCCAGACTCCGTGGCCGGCCATTCCTTCTTGTGACCTTCTGCCGCGCTTATGATTGGCGTTAGAAGAACACAAGCGAGCGTGATCAGGATGCTGAACTTTAGTCGACTCATTCCCGTTTGGCTCATTGGTCACTCAGAGATCCCGGCAGTGCATCGTAGGGCACGACCCTCTGGGTATCCATTTCTGTTCAGCGCCTTCCGGCATCAGAGATCCAGGCAGATACTCTTCCTGAACGGGACGTGAGACAAACCGCTCGCGCTCAACGCCTTGCGGCATCAGAGATCCAGGCAGATTGGGCAAAAAAAGGCTGGCTGGTGCAAGATGGAGCGCTCAACGCCTTGCGGCATCAGAGATCCGGGCAGCCACCCACAGCCCCAGCAGCCCGTGAAGACCGTACGTGCTCAACGCCTTGCGGCATCAGAGATCCGGGCAGCTTAAAGATGCGCTGACGGGCGGGGATACGCCGACGTGCTCAACGCCTTGCGGCATCAGAGATCCGGGCAGAGAATTCCGATAAAAAGGTCAAACCAAAATTTGAATGTGCTCAACGCCTTGCGGCATCAGAGATCCGGGCAGGCAGTTACTCCTATGATGTAAGCGGTGATCATGACGTGCTCAACGCCTTGCGGCATCAGAGATCCGGGCAGGAATGCAGATTGGCGCGATGTTGATTGCGCCCTAGTGCTCAACGCCTTGCGGCATCAGAGATCCGGGCAGCGGGACACTGACCGGAGTCGAAAAACTCGAAGACGTGTGCTCAACGCCTTGCGGCATCAGAGATCCGGGCAGCT
>CALBZH010000751.1 GCA_937889795.1 uncultured Syntrophobacteraceae bacterium
TACCAGTTCATGATCAGCATGCTCAACAAGAAGTTCACCATGATCAAGAACGCCATTTCAGAAGGAGGTCAGGCCTGATGGATTTTGACAGCTCCATGAAGATCAGTGGATCGGGACTTCGGGCCAGCCGCGCCTGGCTGAACGTGCTGTCTTCCAATCTTGCCAACGTCAACACCACACGAACGGCAAGCGGCAAGCCCTACGAACGGCGCACCGTGATCTACGAGAGCGTGCCGGTCGAGGAAAGCTTTGGCGAAGTTCTCGGCGATGTCATGAGCGAGGATCTTCAGAAGGTTCGCGTCGACGGCATCGTCTCGGACGGCAGAAGCTTCAAGCAGGTCTACGATCCTTACCACCCCGATGCGAACGAGCAGGGCGTGGTTGAGATGCCGAACGTCAATCCGGTGGAAGAGATGGCGAATATGATCATTGCCTCGCGAACCTATGAAGCCAATCTGGCGGCTTTGAGCACGGCCAAGCAGCTCGCGCTCAAGGCCCTCGAAATCGGCAGGTAATCCCCATCAAGATGTTGTGATTCTTAGGAGAAAGCGCCATGCGCATCAATCCGTACCTGCAGGGACCCTCAAGCATACCAGCCATGCCGTCGCGCAAGAAGAGCGACCTCGAGCCGGAGGGGTTTGCCGACACTCTCAAAGCGAGCATCGGCGCGGTGGACAAGCTGCAGCACCAGGCCGACAGCGCGATGCAGGAGGGGGCCGTGTCGGGAGCGACTCGCATCGACGAGACCATGATCAAGCTCGAGGAAGCGGACATCAGCCTCCGGATGCTGCTCAGAGTGCGCAACAAGGCGCTCGAAGCCTACCAAGAAATGATGCGCATGCAATTCTAGCCGTCTCACCGGGGATTGAGTCACGATGAACCCTACCGCTTTGATCGAGAGCCTCAAGGCACGGCTTTTGGGACTCACCGCTTCCCAGAAGATCTTTTACGGCGGCTCGCTGCTGATCCTGCTGGCAAGCTTCGCGCTCCTCGCATACACTGTCAATCGCACGGAATACGCGACACTGTATTCGCGGCTCGGCGAGCAGGATTTGGGCGCGGTTGTCGAGGCGCTCAAGGCAAAGAAGATCCCCTATGAGCTCTCCAGCGGTGGGAGCGTGGGGGTTCCCAAGGAGCAGCTCCACGAGGTTCGCCTGCTTCTGGCCACCCAGGGCGTGCTCAAAGGCGCGGGAGTCGGCTTCGAGATTTTCGACCAGCAGAAGCTCGGCAGCACGGAATTCGTCCAGAAGATCAACTACCAGCGGGCACTCCAGGGCGAGCTCGCACGAACCATCAATCAAATCAACGAAGTCGTCGAAAGCCGTGTTCATCTGGTCCTCCCCTCCGAAAGCCTGTTTCTCGACGAGAAGAAAAGCCCCAGCGCGGCGGTTGTGCTGAAGCTGCGGCAAGGGGCGCACCTGGATCAGCAGCAGGTCCAGGGAATCGTAAACCTGGTCTCCAGTGCGGTTCAGGGTCTTCAGGACGATAAGGTGAGCGTCCTCAGCACCGACGGCCAGGTCCTGTTCCGCAAGAACGCCCTCGACAATTCCTTCCAGCTCACCAATCTCCAGATGCAATTTCGCTCCTCCGTCGAGGAGGACATGCGGCGCAAGGTGCAGTCGCTGCTTGAGCAGGTGATCGGCACCGGCAAGGTTTCGACGCGCATCACGGTGGACATGGATTTCAACCAGACCCAGGTTGCCGAGGAGCACTACGACCCGGACAGCGCGGTCATCCGGAGCCAGCAGCGTAGTATCGAGAACAGCCAGGGGGCCGAGCCCGGTGCCAAGGGGAACCCGGATGTTCCGATCAACGTCGAAGCCCAGCTGATGCAGAGCCCCGCCAACAAGCCGCAACAGGACAAGGGCCAGAAACAGGAGCAGGACCAAGCCCTCAAGAAGAACGCGACTCGACAGCGGGAGACCGTCAACTACGAAATCAACCGAGTGAACAAGCAGACGACCCAGGCTCCAGGAGGCATCAAGAAGGTTTCCGTCGCGGTTCTGGTGGACGGCGTCTATGAAATGAAGCCGAATGCCGAAGGCAAGACGGTTCCGACCTTCGTCGCGCGCACGCCGGATCAGATCAAAGCGCTCGAAGACCTCGTGAAGAAGGCGATCGGCTACAGCGAGGCCCGGGGCGATCAGATCACCGTATCCAACATCCCGTTTGTGACGGACGCGCCTGAATCCGACTTCGTCAAAGCCGAAAACCGATGGGTGAAGCTGCTCAAAGAGCATCACAAGACCATCCTGAACGTCCTTATCGTCGTTCTCGGATTCTTCCTGGTCGTGCGCCCGCTCCTGCGTCGGTTCCAGGAGCTTGCGGAGCCACAAAAAGCTCTGCCCGCCGCAGGGACGCCGGCGCTGCCGCAATCGAGCGAGGACCAGTCCGAGGGGACTGCGGCACTTCCGGAAAAAGAGCTTACCCTCAGGAAACGAGTCATCGCACTCGTCCAGCGGGATCCGGACCTTGCCACATCCATCATAAGGGCCTACCTGAGAGAGGAGGCTAGCTCATGAGCAAGCAGCTGAACGGACCTCAAAAGGCGGCGATTCTTCTCATGGCGCTGGGCGAGGAAACCTCGGCTCAGATCATGAAGAATCTCACCACGGATGAGATCAAGCTTCTCGGTTCCAATATGGCGGCCATTCAAGGCGTGAAGAAGGATGTAACCGACGAGCTGCTGACGGAATTTTCCGATCAGTTCAAGGATGAAGCCGATATCCTGACTCCCGGTGACCAGTTCTTCAAGAACCTGCTCCCGAGCGTCATGGGAAACGATGAAGCACGGGACGTGATTCACCGGATCGAGCTCGAAAAGGAGCGGATTCCGTTCAAGTACGTTCGGGAGATCGACCCGCGGGTCCTGGCCAACTTCATCAAGACCGAGCATCCACAGACCATTGTGATCATCCTGGTGCACCTCGGCTACGAGAAAGCCAGCCAGGTCCTGACCCATCTTCCTGAGGCGCTTCAAAACGAAGTGGTCAATCGCGTTGCCCACCTCGAAACCGTTCCCGCCGATCTCGTGCGTGAAGTCGACGAAGTGCTCCAGCGAGAGCTTCTCAGCATTGGACAGGACTCCCAGCAAATTCTGGGCGGGGTTCAGGCCGTTGCCGAAATGCTCAACCACAGCGACCGTCGTACGGGCGACAGTATTCTGCAGTCGTTGGAGGAGACGGATTCCGAGCTGGCCGAAAAAGTGCGGAAGCTCATGTTCGTCTTCGACGACTTGGTGAGCATCAACGACGCCGGCATCCGGGAGCTGCTGCGGGAAGTCAAGAACGAGGAGCTGACACTGGCCCTCAAGACGGCCTCCGACGAGCTCAAGAACAAAATCTTCCGAAATCTTTCCCAGCGTGCGGTGCAGATCTTGGAGGAAGAGCTCAGCGTCATGGGGCCTGTGCGGCTGAGCGATGTGGAAGTGGCTCAACAGGGGATCCTGAATGTAGCCCGAAAGCTGGAGAAGGAAGGCAAGATCGTCCTGGCCGGCAGAGACGGTGGAGACGCCTTTGTCTAACATCATCAAGGCCTCCGAATCCCCGGCATGTGTCCCCTTCGGCTTCGATGAGATCGAGGTCTTCTCCGGCCTTCGTTCTCGTGACAGTGGCGGTTGTGAGGAGCCTGAGGCCGAAGATCTGGCCGTTGACCCGCTCAAAGAGCTGGAGGAGACCATCCAGGAGCGGTTGCTCGAGGCTGAGCGCCGGGCAGAGGAGATCGAACGGGACGCCTACGAGCAGGGCTATGCCCAGGGCTTGAAGGACGGGACTGAATACGGTCGAAAGAGCATGCAGGTGACTCAGGAGCAAATGGAAGCCCTCTTCGAGACGCTCCAGGCACTCCCCAGCCAGGTGCTGCACGATTACCGCAATTGGCTCGTGGCCTCGTGTGTGGCCATCACCAAGCACGTGATCCAAAAGGAGCTGCGGACTCGACCGCAGGTCCTCCTG
>CALBZH010000752.1 GCA_937889795.1 uncultured Syntrophobacteraceae bacterium
GGCTTCTACTCCATGGAAGTGTGGGGCGGGGCGACGTTCGACACAATGCATCGGTTCCTGGGGGAAGACCCCTGGGAGCGGATTCGGACCCTCAAGAAGTACATCAAGAAGACTCCCTTCTCCATGCTCCTGCGCGGTCAGAACCTGGTCGGTTACCGCAACTATCCCGATGATGTCTCCGAAGCTTTCGTCGAGCGGGCCTGCGCCAACGGCATGGACATCTTCCGCGTATTCGACGCGCTGAACGATTTCCGGAATTTCGAAACGGTCGTCCGGATCATCAAGAAGAACAACAAGCACTTCCAGGGCACCATCTGCTATTCGCTGACCGAAAGCCGGATGGGCGGCCCCGTCTACAACCTCGACTACTACCTGAATAAAGCCAAAGAGCTCGAGGACATGGGCGCCGACACGATCTGCCTGAAAGACATGGCCGGTCTCATCGCCCCTTACGACGCGTACGTGATCGTCAAGGCCCTCAAAGAAACCGTCAAGGCCCCAATCCACCTCCACAGCCACTTCACCTCCGGCATGGCGGACATGTCCCTGCTCAAGGCCATCGAAGCGGGCGTGGACATCGTGGACACCTGCCTGTCGCCGTGGGCATACCGCACCTCCCACCCGGCCGTCGAGCCGCTGGTGGCTGCGCTGCGCTACACCAATCGCGACACGGGCTTCGACATCAAGCTGCTCGCCAAGTGCAGCGACACCATGGAGAAGGTCTCAGCCAAGTACAAGCACCTGCTCGACGACCGCGTGTCCATCATCGATATCAATGTCCTGCTGCACCAGACGCCGGGCGGCATGCTTTCAAACCTCGTCAACCAGCTGCGCGAAATGGACGCCCTCGACAAGATCGATGAGGTCTTCCGGCAGCTCCCCATCGTGCGGCGCGAGCTGGGGCAGGTACCCCTGGTGACGCCCACCAGCCAGATCGTCGGGATCCAGACCGTGAACAACGTGCTCTTCGATACGCCGCAGGAGCGCTACAAGATGATCACGGCCCAGGTGAAAGACCTCTGCTATGGCCTGTACGGCAAGACGGCGATCCCGATCGACCCGGAGGTCCAGCAGAAGGCGCTCAAGGGATACCCGAGAGGCGAGACCCCCATCACGACACGCCCCGCGGACGTTTTGGAGCCCGAGCTGGAGAAAGCCGAGAAGGACGTCGCCGGCCTGGCCAAAGACCTGGACGACACCCTCGTCTACGCCCTCTATCCCACCACGGGGAAACGCTTCCTCCGGTGGAAGTACGGGCACGAGGACGTGCCGAACGACGTGAAGCCCAAGACACTGGAAGAGGTCAAGGCCGAAGACGAGCTCGTGAAGAAGGCCAAGGCCGGGCTGCTGGTCGAAAAGTGTGAAAAGCCAGCCCCCGCCAAGGGACAGAATCTCCGTAGCTTCAATGTGTTCGTCAATGGCGATTACTTTGAGGTCGAAGTCGAGCAGATTGGCGGCATGCCGGTGGTGACATCCATCGCCCCGCAGCCCGTAGCGGCTCCTGTCGCCGCTCCTGCAGCAGCGACGGTTGCCGTTCCGCCGCCGCCACCCAAGCCCGCGGCAGCTGCCGCTCCAGCGGCGCCCGCGGCCCAGCCCACCCCGGCACCCAAGCCCGCTGCCGCACCCGTAGCCGGCGGAACCTCGATCGAAGCCCCCATGCCGGGCATGATCATCCGGTATGAGGTGGCTGAAGGCGCGTCGGTCAACGAGGGCGATGTGGTACTCATCCTCGAAGCCATGAAGATGGAAAACTCCATCACGAGCCCCGTCAGCGGAACGGTCAAGAAGATCAACTACAAGGACGGTGAAACAGTCCAAAAGGGCGACGTCCTGGCGGTTATCGGTTAGAAGGTTCGATCCTCAGACCAAAGAAAAAGGCGGCCAAGGCCGCCTTTTTCTTTGGTTGGGTGCTGCTGCTGAGGAGAATCCCGCGGAGAGCCCCCTCAGCGCCGGGCGAGTTGCGGTTTCGCACCGAAGTCTTTGATGACACGCTCGTCGACCGACAGAATGGCGTCCTGGAAGGCTCGCAGTCTGTCGCACTCCCTGCTGCACTCGTCCTTGTTGAGGTGTACGTTCTCGCAAGATCGGCAGGGACTTTCCATGGTTCTCGCAAATGAAATGGTCATCGAAGCAACCCTCCCCGAAAAA
>CALBZH010000753.1 GCA_937889795.1 uncultured Syntrophobacteraceae bacterium
TGACAAAGCAGGCATCTTTTGCAGACAATGCAGACATTGCAGACTTAATGTCTGCACTTCTGAACTGGCATGGATTCTAGCAAAACAGACAATGCAGACAATACAGACTTAGGGTGAGGAGAAAATGGAAAGCATGTTTTCTAATGGACGGGGCGTATAATTTCTGGTAGTCGAGCCTGACGGGAATAGCCATGGACCGCAAGAAAAGGGAGGGTTCCGGCATGGGGGTGAAGGTAAGGGAGAGGCCGTTAGGCTCGGGGATTTGGTGGATTTTCATCGACCACAACGGCAAACGAAAGGCGAAGAAGGTCGGGAAGGACAAAAGGCTTGCCATGGAGGCAGCGAAGAAGATCGAGGCAAGGCTTTGCCTGGGGGATATGGGGCTCGTTGAGGAGAAAGAAAGAATCCCAACGTTTGCTGACTATGCGAAGACCTGGATTGACGTCACCGTCCCGGCGACCTGCAAGCCTTCGACGGAAAGGGATTATGGACTTTTCCTGAACAACCACGTATTGCCCGCATTGGGTAAGTTGCCGATAACCGAAGTCAATCGCTTCGTCATCAAGAATCTACTCATGGAAAAGGCCAAATCCGGCCTATCGGCAAGCGCTGTGAATTACATTAAATGCACCATTTCTGGCGTTCTGAACGTCGCCGTTGACGATGGAGCAATTACCGGCAACCCGACTCGCATGCTTGGCAAAATGGGCAGGAAACAGGCCGTTGCAGAGGCTGTTGACCCGCTCACAAAGGAAGAGCTTTCGATTCTCTTGGAAACGCTCAGAGATCACTGGCCTAAGTATTACCCCTTCGCGCTCATCTTAGCTCGAACAGGGATGAGACTCGGTGAAGCTGTCGCCCTTGAATGGGATGACATCGACTTCCGGCAACGATTTATTAAGGTGCAAAGGAAATTCCATAAGGGGCAGATCGGCACGCCAAAAAACAACAAGAGCAGGCGCGTGGATATGTCCCGTCAGCTCACGGAGACTTTGCAAACCCTCAAGCAAGAACGGAAAAAAGAGGCGCTCAAGAAGGGTTGGGGAAGCTTCCCGAAATGGGTGTTCACGAACGAGAACGGCAACATGATCGACGGCGACAAATGGCGCAAGCTCTTAGGCAAGGCGTTGGAAAAGGCGGGGCTACGCCACATAAGAGTGCATGACATGCGGCACACCTATGCAAGCCTCCTTATCCAGGCGGGAGAATCGCTCGCCTACATCCGCGACCAGTTGGGGCATTGCAGCATCAAGGTAACCGTAGACATTTATGGGCATCTCGTGCCGGGGGCAAACAAGGAAGCCGTGGACAGGCTCGATGATTACCCCAGCGCAACCATCCGCAACCTATCCGCAACCGACTTCCTCGAAGATCCCGCAAACTGAGAGCCGGCGATGGGATTCGAACCCGCGACCTGCTGATTACGAATCAGCTGCTCTACCCCTGAGCTACGCCGGCGATATATTAGGCAACTTCTATAGCATGAGGGGCTCATATAATCAAGTTGTTTTCCACAGTAATTCAAATTTGACATCATAGAAGATCGTTGAAAAAAATAATCGGATCTTATGCTATCGAAATGGCATGATAAAAAGGCTCATGTTGGGTTTCAGGGTCTTACCGGACGAGCAGCTCGATCAAGGAGCGAAGCAAGGCTTTCCCACGCTTCCTGACATTGTGAGTGAATTCAAAGAAGCCAAAATAGAGAGGGAGTTTTCCCTGTGAGATGCCACGATGCGGACGGAGCCGGCTTCGCAGCAGAGACCAAAATCCTTCCATTGTATTTACGTGGACTTCACAGAAGCCGTCTCCATCCTCATCCCTTGCATACTCTATAGTGTACCCCAAAAACTGGACCACGTGTTAAGGTGGATTTTCAAATCGAGAGATAAAATACGGAGGGTTCAGATGGTGGAGAAAAGGAAACGATATACTATCGATTTCAAATTCCGTGTGGCGTTGGAAGCGGTTAAAGAGAAGAAGACGATAAACCAGATTGCAGGCGAGCATGAGGTCCATCCGAATCAGGTGGGCCAGTGGAAGCGGCAGTTGCTTGAGGAGGGGTCGAAGATCTTCGGGACCGGCAACGGCCGTCGGGAGAAAGAAAGTGAGGCGCGCCGACAGGAGTTGTACGAACAGATCGGACGGCAGAAAATGGAGCTGGAGTGGCTGAAAAAAAAGCTGCCCGATTCGATCGATGAAAAGAGGAGCCTTATTGAACCCGAGCTGAAAGAGATCAGCATCCGCCGCCAGTGCGAACTGATCGGCCTGAACCGGGCGAGTCTGTACTACGTTGCGGCAACGGAGTCGGCGATCAATCTGGAGCTCATGCGGTTGATCGATGAGCAGTACATCCGGACCCCTTTTTATGGCTGCCGGCGGATGACGGCCTTTTTAAAGGGCTTGGGCCATGATGTGAATGCAAAGAGAATTCATCGACTCATGGCACTGATGGGATTGGAGGCGATTTATCCAAAGCCGCGCACTTCGGCGAAGGATGCGGGCCACATTGTCTATCCGTATTTGTTGCGGGGCGTTGCCGTCGTTCGGCGGGACCAGGTTTGGAGCAGCGATATAACGTATATCCGGATGTCCAATGGTTTCATGTACCTGGTGGCCGTGATCGACTGGTGGAGCAGGTATGTGCTTTCCTGGCGGCTATCCAATACGCTGGATGCGCGGTTTTGCATGGAGGCGTTGGGAAAAGCCCTCGAACGGGGAAAGCCCGAGATATTCAATACGGATCAGGGGGCTCAATTCACGAGCCGGGAGTTTACGCAATGCCTGGAAAATTGCGAGGTCCGAATCAGCATG
>CALBZH010000754.1 GCA_937889795.1 uncultured Syntrophobacteraceae bacterium
GCGACCACCGAGATCTACACTCTTTCCCTACCCGACGCTCTTCCGATCTAAGGCGTATAACGTCCACATGCTGTCCACCGGGGGCACCGCCAAACTGCTGCGGGAAAACGGCCTGGACATCACGGAAGTCTCGGATTTCACGGGGTTTCCCGAAATGCTCGATGGGCGCGTCAAGACGCTCCACCCGAAAGTCCACGGGGGCATTCTCGGCATGCGGGACAATCCGGCCCACGTGCAGACCATGTTCGAGCACGGGATCGAGCCCATCGACATGGTGGTGGTCAACCTGTACGCCTTCGCCAAGACGGTGGCCCAACCGGACTGCACGCTGGAAGACGCCATCGAGAACATCGACATCGGAGGTCCCACGCTCATCCGCGCTGCCGCCAAGAACAACCGGCATGTCGCGGTGGTGACGGACCCTTCCGACTACCCGGTCATCCTCGACGAAATGAAGCGAAACGGCGGGAAGATCACGACGGAAACCAGTCTGCGGCTGGCCTGCAAGGCCTTTTGCCTCACCCACACCTACGACGGAAACATTTGCGACTACTTGCAGGAGATCCTCAAGAAGCGCCAATCCAGCGACTGAGAACCAAGGGAAGCAGATCACCCATGAAAGTGCTTGTCATCGGCAGCGGCGGCAGAGACCATGCCATCGCGTGGAGCTTTACCCGGAGCAGCCGGGTGAAGCAGGTTTATGTCGCCCACGGCAACGGGGGCATCGCCCGGACCGCCACCTGCGTCAACGCGAAAACCGTCGAGGAAATGGCGGCCTTCGCGGAAAGTGAGAAGATCGATCTCACCTTCGTCGGCCCCGAAAAGCCTCTCTCTTCCGGGATCGTGGATGAATTCGAACGACGGGGTCTCCCGATCATCGGCCCAAGCCAGCGCGCCAGCCGCCTGGAATCCAGCAAGTGCGACACCAAGCTGATGCTCCAAGAACTGGGCATCCCGGTTCCGGAGTTTGCCGTCTTCTCAGACCCGGACGATGCCCGCTCGTATGTGCGCCAGGTGGGCTACCCCGTGGTCGTCAAGGCTGACGGACTGGCCGCGGGCAAGGGATCGCTCGTCTGCGACACGGTGGCCGACGCCGAAGCCGCCATCCACGAGATCATGGAGGAGAAGGTTTTTGGGGATGCGGGGGCGCGGGTGGACATCGAAAAACGGCTGTACGGTCGTGAGCTGTCCTTCTTTTGCTTCACGGACGGTTATTCGATCGTCCCCATGGTCGCGGCTCAGGACTACAAGCGGGCCCGGGACAACGACGAAGGGAAGAACACGGGCGGCATGGGATCCTATTCCCCCCATCCGTGGCTGACCGATTCCCTGGTCCAGACCATCCTGAGCCGGGTGGCGGAGCCGCTCATCCACGGCGTTCGGGAGCGCTACGGCTTCCTCTACCGGGGGATCCTTTACCTCGGTCTGATGCTGACGGAAGAAGGATCCGAGATCGTCCCGCACGTGCTCGAGATCAACATCCGGCTCGGGGACCCGGAGGCGCAGGTCATCCTCCCCCGCCTCGAAACGGACCTGGTGGAGATCTGCGAAGCCATCCTCTCCGGACGGTTGAGCGAGGTCAAGCCCGTCTGGGACCCCGCCTACCGGCTGTGCCTCATTGCGACAAGCGGACCGACCAAAGGCAAGAAGGGACGCTACAAGGGCTACCCGGACCGCTACCGGATCGGCGCTCCCATCGAGGGGATCGAGGCAATCGACCCGTCGTGCCTGGTGTTCCATTCGGGAACCGAACAGGATGCCGCGGGACAGTGGATCACGACCGGAGGCCGCGTGCTGTGCATCGTGAGCCGTGGCGCGACCCTGGCCGAGGCGCGGGACATCGCCTACCGGGAAATGACAAGAATCAGCTTCGACGGCATTTACTGCCGCGGTGACATCGGCTTGGAGTAGACCCTGCGCGGTTCAGCTCTGGACCACTGCCGTCCCGAACAAATGCGAGGGATCTTGGATCTCTCCCTTCAGTCGAGATGGCAGAACATCCATTGCTCAGCCGTTCGAGGCATAAACACCCAGCCGGACCATAGATGGAGGTTTCCAGCAATCATGACTGTCGATCCATCACGCCCGCTCGTCGGGATTCTCATGGGAAGCGATTCGGACCTCGCGGTCCTGGAAGAGGCGTTTGACGCTCTCGACTCTTTCAGAATCCCTTTTGAAGTCAAGATTCTCTCCGCCCACCGGTCGCCCCATGAAACGGCGGCCTATGCATCGAGCGCGGCGGACCGGGGCTTAAAAGTCATCATCGCCGGCGCCGGCTGGGCGGCTCATTTGGCGGGTGTTGTCGCCGGACACACCACTCTTCCCGTGATTGGCGTCCCCATCGATTCCTCACCGCTTCAAGGCATGGACGCCCTGCTTGCAACCGTCCAGATGCCGCCCGGAATCCCCGTCGCGACCATGGCCATCGGAAAGGGCGGGGCGCGAAACGCGGCGCTTTTCGCTGTCCAGATTCTTGCGACGAGCAACGCCGACCTTGCCGCGCGCTTTGCGGCCTTCAAGGCCCAGATGGCCGCCGACGTGGTCGCCAAGAAGAACAAGCGCCTTGAAGACTACCTTCAGCAGCGCAAGTCCGGGAAATCCTCCTGATGAACCAGAGGGGGCTGCGATGCGGCGGCCGGCGGCGACCGTGATTGACGTGGAATCCTTTGAACAGGCAGTCACCGTCCTCAGCCGAGGAGGCGTGCTCATCTATCCGACCGAAACCTTCTACGGGCTGGGAGGCGATCCAAGG
>CALBZH010000755.1 GCA_937889795.1 uncultured Syntrophobacteraceae bacterium
AGCCGGCATCCGGGCGGTTCAAAGACTAGCCTGGATTCCGGCCGAGCCATTGCCGGAACGACGTTTCCAGGTGCTTGGCGGCCCTAATGAGCACGCTCTTGTGTGGCTGTGCACTGGCCCAGTGGCCGTGACGCATGCCAGAGCCCCTATCCATTGTTGCTGCGGGTGACGTAGATGAGGTCACCCAGCTTCAGATCCAGGCTTCGAGCACAGTGGCCCCTATTGACGGCAAGCTCGAGGTGATCGCTGCTTCCGATCAGTGCCAGGAGTCTGCCCGGCTGTCGATCCCCGTAGGTGCGGGAAAGAGGCCCGATGGTCCGATCTTTGGTGCGCACACACAATGCTCCCGGTCCGGCGGCGAAGCTTTCGAGGTCCTTCGCCGTGATGTTGGTGATGGCGTTGCCGAACCGATCGATGTGGATCACTTCTCCGCGCAACGCCCCCGCTTCCAGGCTTGGGGTACTCCATTCGGCGACCAACGGCGTGCACGGCGGCCCGAGCGCCTCGAGGGCAACGCCGCTTGCGAGGTGGGCCGCGGCCGGGGCGAAGACGTCTCGACCATGGAACGTGGCGCTAACCGTGGGCCGTTGGAGCTGGGCATTCTCGAGGGACCGTGCCCCGAGCGGAGGGGTATCCCGGAGGACCCATGAAAACACGCCGTTGTCCGGGCCGATGAGCATACAGCCGGGGGTTTGGATCGCGATGCCCTTTCGTTCGGTTCCGACACCGGGATCGACCACGACGACGTGAATCGTCCCTCGGGGGAAGCTGGAACGGACCGTGTGGAGCACAAACGCCGCGCTCCGAATGTCCTGAGGCGGAATTGCATGGGTGATGTCGATGATGGCTGCCTGTGGGCAGATCGTGAGGATCACCCCTTTCATGCTCGCCACGTAGCCGTCCTGGAGGCCGAAGTCCGTGAGAAGGGTGATGATGGGAGAAGCCATGAGCGTTCAGCCGGCTCAAGGGGTTTGTGTCGCGCGACTCCGGATGAGGGCCGGCGTTGCGTTGTCGTATTCCTTACGAATCTGAAGGAGAATGATCGAGCCGATGACCAGAGCCCCGCCCAGCAGCTGGAAGGCTTCAAGCGACTCGCCCAGGAACAGATAGGAAATCACCCCGGCCGTGATGGGCTCGAGAGTTGCCGTGACACTCGCCCGTGTCGACCGGATCAGGTTGACTCCATCGAGGTAGAGTCCGAAGGGTACCATGGTCCCGAAAACCACCACGTAGAGGATGAGCAGCCATTGAAAGGTCGAATAGGGACGAAGCAGCGATTCAAATGGCCTCGGGAATCCCGTCCAGAGGAGGTGGGCCACGTTCCAGAAGAGTGCGGCCGCCATGATGGAGTAGAAAAGAACCGTCCACGGGGGATAACGACGCATGCCCCGTTCCCCGAAAACGGTATACCAGGCGAACGCCATCGCCGAAGCCAGGCCGAACAGGACGCCTTCCCGATTCAGCGACAGCAGATCCAGGTTGTAGCCTCCGACCATGAGATAGCAGCCGATGACGGCGCTGAGAATGGCTGCGGCGGTCATCGGCTTCAACCGCTCCCTGAGGTAAAGCAGGGCGTACAGGGCGATGAAGACGGGGGCCAGGTACTCGAGCAGGATCGCGGCAGCCACCTTGATCTTGGCGATGGCCAGCATGTAGGTGCAATTCACCATGGCCAGGCCGAAAATCCCCAGGGCCATGAAGTAAGGGAGGTCGGTCCACGCGATGCGAAGCAGGCTTCGATGGCGCAGCGAAAGCCAAACGGCCAAGAACAGGACGCCGAGCGTGACGCGCAGCTGGACCAGCTCAAGCGGTGTCATGCCGTTCTGAAAGAGGTACTTCGCCGAGGTTCCCGACACGGCCCACATCACCGCGGCCAGAACAACAAAGAGGTACCCGCGTCGCGGAACGGCCGCATGCAAAGTCAAATTAGGGGGGGAACTGGATTCAGCGCTCAACGATCGCTCCCAAACATGACGAGACCGGCTTTCTCTCCAGATGACCCGATCATGGCGATCCCGCCTCCGACCGATTCCAAGGCGGGTCGACGACCCGTCTTGCGTCGGGCCTCTGGTCACAGAGCTTGTAACACAATCACAGCGCCTCTGGAAGCCGCACACGGCGAGAAGAGGACAGCGAGACGGAAGGCAGCCACGAAGGATGAGGCCGGTAGGCAGCGAGAGGGTTCGACACGGCCCCCCGATCACGTTCTCCCCATCGCAGGGAATTGGTTTTACGCTGCGGGTCTAGTTTGCTAACATGCGGATCTAGAGAGAAGGCTCCTCCGGATTGGGCCACACGCCAGGCAGCAGGGAATACGGGAGGCTGTGTCTTGCGGAGGCCCGACCTTATATAGGAAAGTGTGGACGATCACCCCATCCGAGTCGGGTAGGACCGCCGGAGGAAATGTGGACGCTGTCTTTCATAGCATGGAGGGAAAGGTGCTCTCAGACAATCCTGAAATCGGTCATCTGGCGCAGTTTGCAATGGACACGGTGCGGCAGGCCGGCAAGAAAGCCCTGGAATACTACGGCAAGGGCAGCACCAAGATGAAATTCGACAACGACCTCGTTACTGAGGCGGAATTGAACCTGGTGGATTTCTTCAGGGGCGAGCTGCGTGAGAAGTTCCCCGAGCATGAGGTCTTCGGGGACGGTCTCCGGAAGCGTGACTACGTGCACGGTGGGAAGGGGTATCTGTGGGTCTACGATGCCCTGGACGGCATCGCCAATTTCCAGGCGGGGATCCCCATCTGGGGGATCTCGCTGGCTCTTTTCGAGAACTATTGGCCGGTATTCGGGGTCTTCTACATGCCGGTCACGGACGACATTTACTACGCGCAGGCAGGGCAGAAAGCGTACTGGGGCAAGCTGACCATCAGCATTCCCAAACAAGACGAAATGAGCAACGAGAGTGTTCTGCTGACCTATTCTCGGTTTCACAACCACTATCGATCGACGTTTCCCGGAAAAATCCGCAATCTGGGCTCGACGGGGGCCCACATTTGCTACGTCGCGCGGGGCCGGGCCGAGGCCGCGCTGCTGGCTCATGTTTCGTTTCAAGATCTCGCGGCGGCCCAAATCATTCTGAGCGCCGCAGGCGGGAAGATCTGCAAGCTCGACGGCTCGGATTTTCACCTGAGTGACTACCTGGAAGGGGACAAGATCGAAGACCACCTGCTGGCTGCGCCCAAAGGCGCCCATTCCTCGATCCTCATGTATTTGAAGCCCTCCGCATGAAAATGGTCCGGCCCCTGACCGCAGCCAGGGGCCGGACTCCTTTTGACGATCGCTATTCTTTCAGATCACAGGCCGCTTGTCGCCAGCCCGAAGCTATTTGGGGATTGCGAGAAAACCCTTGTCGAATCCATTCGCATCCGTGCCATAGCCGACCACCGCTCCCTTGTCGTTCATGGTGACGGCCATTCCCCAGAGCCAGTCGGGAGGGTAGATTTCGACGAGTTGATCTCCAGAGCGCACGAAATAGGTATATCCGTTCAAATCATCATAGACCTCAAAAAGCACTTGCCCCTGGCTGTTGATTTTCAACGCCTGTACACTGGTTTTGCCGTCAATAGCCAATTCAGTGAATTGTCCCCCAGAATACAGATAGCTCGTAAAGTTCATGGCTTCGTCAATGGACGTTACAATGAAGTCTCCATTGTCGCTGATCATAATGTAATCCAGAGTGGCTGCTGGAGAGGGTATCTCAGTGTAGTCGCCGTTTGAATAGACAAAAATCGAGTAGACTCCAAGCTCATCATAGGTGATGAAGGCTACTGTTCCATTGTTGTTCATGGCTGCTGAAGGTTGTGGTAGGTCCTCGGATCCTGGAGGACTCATTTCAGTATAGGATCCTCCAGAATAAATATAGAACCTTTCCATTCCAGCACTATCCGTTCCAAATCCAAGAACTTGGTCGTTGTTGCTGATCTCCCATACGTCTGCATAACTCCATCCAGGAGGAAGTAATGTCTGATAGGTGTTTGATGAGAAAAAATACAAGTAAGCACTGTCATAACCATTCTCATCGATTCCATAGCCAATGACATTTGACTTGCTGTTAATCGCCCAGGCTTCCGAATAACTCCACCTTGGAGGACTCAATAGCCTCTTGATCGTTCCAGAAATCAGGTAATCTTTCCACTCTCCGTATTGATCCGTGCCTGTCAGAAGAAGCGCGCCACTGTCAGCAATGCTGACGGAGACGATGTCCAGAAGCGGTGTGATGTTCGGCAAGACATAGGGGGTGAATGTGAATACCTTGTTGTTATAGGCGCTGTCGAAGCCTGTCCCGACCACCTTGTTGCTGTTGTTGATGCCACTGGTTTCGGCGTAGCTCCACCCCGTCGGAAGCAAGGCAGTGTAGGTGTAGATAAGCTCCTTGATCAGGGAATTGTCCCCCGTATTCGTATTCACGCCCTTGACGATGCTGACGGCACGAACAGTCAGGGGCAGGTAGCCGGTCTTGGTGAATGTGAGGTCGTACGTGCCCGGGTCAATGCCGGTCAGCGTGAAGGTGCCTGTCGTCGATGTTGTGCCAGTCTTCCCCCCGCAGCTTACGGCCGCGCCGGCGAGAACCTTGGCTTTATCGGGTGGTCCGTCGTAGAGCTTCCCGGTCACTCCCCCGGTCAGGAGCTCGTTCAAGGTGATGGTGTCAAATACCTGTGAGCTTTCTCCCACATCGTTCTTGACCTTCATGTAAACGGTCTTGGTCCCGTTGCCTTCGCTCAGAGTGAAGGGAGGAGCCGCGGCGTAGGCTTGCCAGGATGCTCCCGTAAAATCCGGTGACTCACTCGCCATATATTCAGTCGGGGTGTTCGTTGAATATATGGCGAGTGAATATATGGCGAGTGAGTCACCGGGTTATATTCAGTCGGGGTGTTCGTTGTGACATTGTTGAGCGTTGTATTTAGGGTAGTGGTCGAAGCGGCGGCGTTGTTGATCTTCAGGGTCACCGTGGGGAGAGCCAGGTTGATGGTGTCGCTTACCGTGCTGGTTTCCCCGACGCCGTTTCTCACCTTGACGTACACGGTTTTGACGGAGTTTGCAGCGCCGGCGGATAGGGTAAAGGTAGGAGCAGCATTAAAAGTCTGCCAGCTTGCGTTCTCGAAAGACTGCACCTCACTGGCCATATAGACCGTGGGCGTGTTGGTGTTCGTCATGTTGAGCGTGACCTGGAGCAAGCCGGTGGTCGCGGCGCCGTTGTTGATCTTCAGGGTCACCGTGGGGAGAGCCAGGTTGATGGTGTCGCTTGCCGCCTTGCTTTCGCCGACCTCGTTTCTCACCTTGACGTAGACGGTCTTGAGGGCGGTTCCGTTGCTGGAGCTGAGAGTAAAAGAAGGAGCAGCCGCAAAGACCTGACAGTCCGTCTAGGTTTTGTCCGCGAAAGTCGGCAATTCACTGACCATATATTGCGTAGGCGTGTTGGTGGCCGTCATATTGAGGGTGACCTGGAGCAAGCCGGTGGTCGCGGCGCCGTTGTTGATCTTCAGGGTCACCGTGGGGAGAGCCAGGTTGATGG
>CALBZH010000756.1 GCA_937889795.1 uncultured Syntrophobacteraceae bacterium
TTGTCTCTCATTCTCATCTGTGCGACCTTTCTTTGCACCTTGGCTGCTACGTTATGGTTGGTTTCCTTCGATCCCGAGCGCTCGCTTCGCTGCACGTCATGGGCTCGCCCCCTCCCGTTATTCCTCGGGCAGAACACAGGTAGCTGATTGTGCCTTCTTGGCTTCGACATAATGCGCGGCCGCGAGAGCCGCCGTGCAGCCGTCGGCAGCCGCGACCACGACTTGGCGCGCATACTTTTCCCGCAAATCGCCCACGGCGTACACGCCGGGGATCTTGGTTTCACATTTTGAATCCGTGATGACGTACCCTTCGACGTTCATTTGTACTCCGGCGGGGACCAGAGCGTTATTGGGCAGGAAACCGACGAACACGAAGACGCCGTCCGTCGCAAGCTCCCTTGTGGCACCCGTTTGAGTGTCCTTGAGCGCGACCCCGCACACGCCCTCGTCGTTCGCTTTGATCTCGGTGACGACGGTATTCCACAGGACCTCGATTTTGCACTCCGCGCAGACCCGCCGTTGCAGAATCCGACTCGCGCGGAAGGCGTCCCTCCGGTGGGCCAGGTACACGCGCTTGCAAAGCTTGGCAAGATACAGCGCCTCTTCCATGGCGGTGTCGCCGCCGCCGACCACGAGAACCGACTTGCCTCGAAAGAAGAACCCATCGCAAGTCGCGCAGTAGGAGACCCCCTTGCCATAGTAATCGTCTTCGCCAGGGACCTCCAATTTTCGGGGCGATCCACCCTGTGCCATGATGACGGCGTGTCCCCGCAGCACGTCGCCATTGTCCAGCCGCACTTCATGATAGTCGAGGCCCGGCTCGATGGAGACGATCTCGCGCTGGATCATCTGCATGCCGTAGGACTTGGCATGGTCATGGAGCTTTTGGCAGAGCTCGAAGCCGGTGATCGATTCAAAGCCTGGGTAGTTCTCAACACTCTCGGTCTTGCTCACTTGGCCGCCGTAAAGTCCTTTTTCCACAATCACGGTGTTGAGCGCGGCGCGCATGCCGTAAATCCCTGCCGTGAGGCCGGCTGGGCCACCGCCCACGATGATCAGGTCGATGATTTCCTGGGTAACCAACGTCACACTCCTTGCACTTTGCAGTCACAGTCTCCCGGGAGCCGGGTCGAAGCCCCCGCATCCTGGCTGGGCGTGGCCCTTCCAGGTTTGTCGAACATTACCGATTCAGGGTGTAAACAGCAATCAGATATTGCTCTCGGCAAGCAGGTCAAGGATATTTCGTCCCGTTATGGCCTCCAGTGTATCGGAGCCGAGCCCCAGCCTGAGGATTTTGTTCAGCTCGTTTCCAGGGTCTCCGAACGGGAAATCGGATCCGAAAAGGATCTTCTCCGGGCCGTAACGGTCGAGATAGTCCCGAATGACCCCTTCGGGGACAAGGGCCGTATCCGTGTAGACATTGGGATTTTCCCAGAGGCGATGCCGGCGGAGCAGTTCATAGCCTCCATTCAACAGGCCGCAATGAGGGATAATGACACGAACGTCCGGAGCGAGGTCGTTCACGAACCGATCCGTGCAGCGCCATTCCTCCTCAAGCACGACGGGCATGTTGCGTCTCCGAATCTCTGCGATGGCGCTCCGGCATCGTGGATCGTCGTAGTGGTATTGGGGCTCATCGGCATGCCGATGCCACTTGATGCCACGATGGGCGGGGCCGATCTGCTCCACGGCAAAATCATTCCAGATGAAGAAGTAGGGAAGGACCTCGAATTCGGGGACGCCGATGGCCGTGAGGTAATGGTTGGCCGCCTGGCGTCTGGTGCGCCATTCATCCGTATCTACAAAATCGGGATCGTGTCGGTCGTAAATCTCCATGACCGGCGCAAACATGACCGCGCCACGAATGGGGGTGCCCCGCGCGTGGTAGAGGTAGTCATCCAGGGACTGGGGCGGGAATCGATCCTGGATTCCGCAGTGGGCATGAGCGTCAATGACACGGTGCTGGTCCACGGGAGCCCTCCTTGTGAGTGTGTGATGGGGCCATCTTTCATGCAGGTCCCCTTGTAAGGTCGCTTGATGGTTTTCTGCTCAGACGAGCGGTAATCGCGGCGTACGGTTATCTGGCTCGTTTTTCAGGCTCTTGACGAGCACCATGATCATGTTTCATATGAGAGCCAAGTCCGCAAAATGGACGCCCGTAGTCGAGGGATCGAGAGCGATGGGTTTGAGCAGAGCTCGCAAAGATCGCGAGCAGACAGCCGACTTGGCACC
>CALBZH010000757.1 GCA_937889795.1 uncultured Syntrophobacteraceae bacterium
ACGGCGACCACCGAGATCTACACTCTTTCCCTACACGGCGCTCTTCCGATCTACGGGTGCGTGAGCTTCTGAACCCCGACCGACTCGAGGGGCCTCACACCCCTGTTCTCGAAAACATTCCAAAGCTGGCCCAGCACGGGTTTTCGCCGGCCCAGCTGAGGGAGCTTTTTCTCATCGTGGTGGGGCACACGACTTTGAGTCGGGTGGTGCTGGGGAAGCTCCCCGCCAGGACGCTCAAGTCCGTGACCGACCGGGGAAAAGGGGGCAAATACCAGGAGATCCTGGATCTCCTTCGGGTGTGCCGCCTGATGAGCGCGGCCGAGATCGTGGCTGCGCTCGGGAAAGCCTTCTCGGGGGATCAGATCAAGGAGCTCTATCGGGTTTACGACGACGCCATCCTGGTCGCCACCGAGCCGCGCCTGGACTGGGACCGCCTCCATGACCTGCGCATCAGTGCGCTTGGAGGGGTCCAGAACAAGGCGATCCGGGAGATGATGAAGCTCTTCAATCTGTTCGAGTTTCTGGATACATGGCAGGAGTTCCTGCACAAGGGGGACTGTGAAAAGGACGTCGCCTGCGATCATCAGGAAGAGCGGCTGCAGCAGCTCGAGGAAGTGCTGCAGCTGGCTCAAACGGCCGAAGAGTTCAAAATGCTCTTCATGGGCGACTACCTTTTCGGGGAGTCTCACCTTTTCAGGCGCTTCCTCGAAACGGAATTCCACGGCACGGGCCACCTGCTGCCGGGCCTCGGCACCAGGGCCGGCTTCATCCTGGTCTGGGTTGCCGTGAATGTTGCCGAGCGCCAGGTTGTCAACTTCAACCCCATGCTGCCCGGTGTCACGGAGGACGGGAGCGAGCAGCGAATCACCAAGATTCGTGAATCTCTCCTGCGGATCGACATTCGGAAGCTCGATCCCGTTTTTTTGGATGACATCAAGCAAACGCTCGCGGCTGGGCGGCCCGCATTTGTCTTTGACACCGGCATCCGACTCGTCAGCAGCCCTGAGACACGGGGGCTCGACATTTCCTTTGTGGACGTTGAGCAGGGTTTGGAGCAGCTGGAAACCCTGATCAACCGGCTTGCGTCTCAGGGGCTTCGTGCCATGTCCCTCAAGGACTTGCAGGAGCTGGAGCGGCTCTTCTCCGAGCTGGACACGTTTTATGCCTACCTGCGCCGGGAAGGATGCGATCTGCACTGCGACCTGCTGGACGCCATGAGCCGGGTGGAATCCATGGACGCGCGCATCGAACGGGTCGAAGCCACCCTGAGGAGGACCCTTCGAGATCAGGTTTTCGTTCCGGAGGAAATCCATGACTCCTTGAGCGTGCTTGCGAAGCATTGCCCCGAGATCCTGGGATTTGTCATCCCGGAATTCCATTCGTTCGGCCGGCTCGTCGAGAACTGGCCCACGCGACAGCCGCAGTCGGTCGGAATGTACGTCATGCGAAGCCTGGAAAAGCTCCAGGCCCTGATCACCCGGGATCGAGACGCTTTCCAGGACAACAACACTTACTACCAGCTTGCCAAATTCGAATTTGGCCCGCTTGCGGAGGAAGGGACGGGCGCAGCCCATTCCCAGCTGGATACGCTGGAGACCATGGTTTCGGCTCTCATGAAGGATGATGTGCTGCGCGAGGCGCTGACGTATGCGCTCTTGTTTCAGGATATTGGCAAGGTCGAGCATTACGGCGCCATCGACCCGGAAGTAGACGGACGATGGACGCATGCGGAACGGGGAGCCTTGATCCTGGAGCGATGCAGGATCCTTGAAAAGTACGATCTCAACCCGGAGCTGGCCCGGATGGCAACGCTCCTCATTCGCCACCACGGTCTCGGTGGGCACGTGATTCAAGGCGAGGAGCCGGTCGCGGCCCTGTCCCGCATGACCCGGTATGGGGACCGCAGGCTGGTGGACGTCTTTGTTCTTCACGGCCTGCTGGCGGCAGCCGCTGTCCAGGAAGGACTCATGGTGGGAGATTTGCTCGATGCCTTTCTCGATCACCGGAGATTTGCGTTCGATGTGCTTGACTCCGGCGAGGATTGGCCCACCTATCTGCGACATCATCTCCGCATACGCGGGAGGCTGCTGCTCGATGGGTTCCCGCTGCCTTCCGCGATGCGCGAGGCGTTTCCCGAAGGGGACCTGGTGGATTGTGGGCTGGTCGACATGGACAGCCAAGATGAGGCGTTGTGGCACGGGCGGAGGGCTGCGGCCCTCGAGCGATTGTTCCGGCTGATGGGGCTCGCGTGGGTGGGGTTCGAAGACATTCAGCTCTACAGCACCGAAACGCCCGTACGCTTCATTTACAAGCGCAAGCAGCTCAAGAGCATTGGGCTGGTGACGTTTGAAAAGCAGCTCGTTGCCGCCGCCCGGCTCATGGAAGTGTTCGTTCAGCTTGATTCGGGGACGAAGTCTTTCCTCCTGTACTGCCTGGATCCGTTGGGCGCTGCATTGCGCCTGTACGATTTTCTCCCACTCTCAAAATTCCTGGATCAGGAGGAGTGCCTCAAGCTGCTGCTGGCTTCCTGTCAGCGATATCACCATCATTTCGGTGCCACCGAGTCCCAAGGGTTGATCAGCTTCAGGCCATTGACTCAGATCATCGTGCGCCGCCAGCAGGTGATCCGGAGCCTTCTGCGAGATCTGAGTCTGCCCGATGGCTGCTGCGGGCGGGAAGAAGTCTATGCGGCTCCCCATCTCTTCGGGGCGATCCGTTTTGAAGTGAGCCGGAGCGAAGCGGCGATCCGGGTTGGGTATGAGGACGCGGAAGAGCTCAGTCTGATGGCCGAGTCGCTCACGAAGATCTGGACACATGAGGAGCTTTCCCAACATTTTGACCGACTGGTTCAGGAATTCATGAAGACGCTGCCCTACGACGCCAAGAGCCTTCAACGCGAGCTGCAGGAGGTCTATCGGGCGCAGTCCGTGCGGATCAACGATGAGATCGTGAGTGCCACCCGGGGGGAGCTCGAGCAGGTGGGGGACCTCACGGATCTTCATCAGGCACTGGAAGCCATTCGAAAAAGGTTGTCCGTGCTTCAGCTCACCGATGAGCAGCAATTCGTGCTGCGGGAAGCGATTGAGTTTCACAAGTCGCGGCTGCGGGCGCAGTTTCTGACTGCGAGTTACCAGCAGATCAACGCCATGCACACTCGAGAGGCTCTCCTGGACTACTGGAACCGTCTGAAGTACGAGCTCGTGCTCTACCGCTCGTACCTGGGAAAAGAATACGAAACGCTCATTGCTCACTTTATCGACCAGAGAATCGAGATGATGGGGTCGATCTGACCCGCCCTTCACGCGGAGGAGCTTCCATGCAATTTGAATCCTTGCTGAATGCCATCGAGCGGTATGCCAGTGCGCGAGATGTCCCCGAAGTCAAGTCTTCGGGCGGCACTTCCGACTGGGACTGTGGCTTGTCGGGGGAATTTGGTGACGGCTATTCGGCCAGCTGGGCTCGAGGACAACAGCTGGCCGAAGCCAGAGATCACCTGCGGAGGGCGCTTGAGGACTACATCGACGAGCGGGTGCGCCTCGCTCTGCGGGCCAGTCGGGGTGAATGAGCGGTCACGGCAGCGGGGTCAGGCAATGTTGTTTGCCTGAGGGACGAGGAGAGGGGGAGACGTGGGGAACGTCAAGTGCAACAGTCATTGCCTCCAATCCAGGAGTCAGTTGCTTGTCTCTGTCTCCCCAGCCCCGTGTCACCACGTCTCCCAGTCCTCACGCCTGTCCGTTCGTCGCTCAAATCAAAAACATTGGCGGTGTCAGGTCTTGGGCG
Source organism: uncultured Syntrophobacteraceae bacterium (assembly GCA_937889795.1). Classification (GTDB taxonomy): domain Bacteria; phylum Desulfobacterota; class Syntrophobacteria; order Syntrophobacterales; family Syntrophobacteraceae; genus CALBZH01. Next base: position 3,781 of record CALBZH010000757.1, read on the forward strand.
GCGACTTCTGTGGCTTCGAGGAGGGATTCGGTGCCGGCTGCTTCTTGGGATTTGGGATGGCCTTGACGGCCTTGGACAGATCGGAAGAGCACACGTCTGAACTCCAGTCACGAGTGGATATCT
>CALBZH010000758.1 GCA_937889795.1 uncultured Syntrophobacteraceae bacterium
TCCCTCAAGCCCTTAGCACCAGCATGGGTCGCCGTCCAAAGACCTCATCCCAGGGGTTTCGAATCCCCACCGGCCCCCCCCAGCCCATCGCCGTCCCGGAGTCCCCACCCCAACGGTTGCACCCGGCGTGGTTGTTCTCGGCTGCAGCGATCTTTCTGGCTGCCCTCCTGGGAGCCGTGATCCTCCTTTCTCGAAAGGCGCCGGAATCCTCAAGCGTGACCATGCAAACCAACGCGCAGCAGCCAGGCCCCGTCACGCAATCTCCTCCTCTGACTGCAATCCAGGGCGAGAGAGCTCCCACGACTCCTTCGCCTGAGATACAGACGGCCGAGCCAACGGGACCCCAGCCGCAGCCCCAGCGAAAGCTGGCTTCTCCTCTTGACGGCAGACCGACAAAGACCCCTGCGCCTGTTTCGTTATCCACTCTCGAGCCCAACCTCCCAGCAGCCAAAACTGATCCGAGCGGCAGCACCGCGACTCAACCCGTGACCCAAAATTCCGCTCCAGCCATGCAGCCGGCTATTTCCACTCCTCCCCCCACAGCGATCGGCCCCAAGGCAGCCACCGGTCCAGAAGCGGAATCCGGCGCAACCCCGAAGGCTTCCAGCACATCTTCTGCTCCGGTGCTTTCTTCCTCCAATCCACCCGCAACGACATCATCCGGACTCGGACAACAGCCCGCATCCCCGGCGGTCTCCAACGCACCCACCGCACTCGAATCTTTCGAGCGAACACGGGAGAAACAGACTCAAACGGAGCAGCCGAAACAATCCCAGGCGTCCCAAGCAGAGTCACTGATCAAGAAGCAACCGGCTCCAAGGCCCCGAAGCGCGCCAGCCAAGTCAAACGACAGCGGGTGGACCATACGATACATCCAGTAGCGGCCCCCAAGGAGGAGCGGGCTTTCGGGCGGAGGTGGCTTGAACGCCAGTTCGCGGCCGAACGTGAACTGAGAGTAAAGGGTTCCCAAGGTGCGAGGTGCGAACATCGCAGCCCTGGGAAGAATGGCGAGACTGGAGAAATGTGGCAGCCAAGGACAACTGAAGAAAGGAAGGACATGATGCCAAACAAGACAACGATGAGAATTCGCCCCGAACCTCAAGGCTCCAAGAAACGGCCTCTCCTGCTATTCGGAGCGATGTTTGCGCTTTCCACCCTCCTTTGCACCAGTCCTGGCTTGGCTCAGGATGCTGTGCCGGGAGGTTACGGGCTCAAGATATACCAAGTCAACTCCGCCCTGTACCCCTTTGTCCAGGCCTATTTCCGGACCTTCGACAAGAACATGATGCCCCTGGTGAATCTGAACGAGCGCAACATCGGCCTGATGGTCAAGGGGCGCGCCTATGATCCCATGAAGCGGCAATACGGTGTGCAGTCGATTCGGCAGCGCCAAGAAGCGACCCGGACGGTGATTGTGCTCGATGCCAGCAAATCGATGGCCGGCCGGCCGTTCGATGCCGCTGCACGTGCCTGCGCGCGATTCGTCGACAGCAAGCGATCCCAGGATGAAGTCTCTATCCTCGCCATTCGGGATACGAAGGAAGGTTACGAGATCGTATCCGAATTCGAGCGGGATGCCGGTGCCTTGGGTCGGCGATTAGCCGATGTGAAGCCTGACGGCCACAAGACCCGACTCTACGACACCATCGGGGCTGCCATGCAAGCCTGTGGCACCGCCTCTCAGGGCTCCGTGCTCGCCTCTTCGGCCAACTACATCACCTCCTGCTCCGTTCTCGTCATTTCGGACGGACAGGACGATGGCAGCGCCGTCAACCGCGAAGAGCTCAACGCTCGCATCTCATCCCTGCGCATCCCCATTCCCATCTACTCCCTTGCCTATTCGAAAGTGAACCCGCGGTATTTCAAGAATCTCGAGGCGCTGTCGAAGAACTCCTTTGGCAAGTACTACCTGATTGCGGAGGCCTATGATTCGATGCAGCGCGTCGTCGAGGAGATTCAAAACATCGTTTTGAGCGATTACGTCCTCACCTTTCGAACGAATCAGGGGGTGGACGGCGAGGAGCATTCCTTCAAGATCGGAGTCGAATACCCTTCCGGAAGCGGCAAGTACACCTACGACAACGCCAAGTTTGAAGCGTTACAGGCCCCTCCTCTTCCAGCCATCATCCAAAAATGGGATGAAATGGCGGCGGTGCTGCCCGAACTGCCCGCCGGCACCGAGCCCTATTATGACAAACAGGCTTCCCAGTAGTTCTCGAGAACCGAGGACCTGGCGGGTCTGCTCGCTCAATCGACGACAGACGAAAGAACATGAAAGGAGATCCATAATGAAACCGCCCTTATCCCGTTTCCGCTCTCCATGGGTTTGCGCGCTGATTGTCTGCTGCATGGCACTTTGCAGCTGCGCCTCCACGTATGAAGGCCAAATGGATCAAGTCGGAGGTACGCTTGCGGGAGCTGCGTTCGGCGCGATTCTAGGCGGGTTGATCGGGGGCAACGTGGAATCCGTTCTCATTGGGGCCGCAGCCGGCGGCATGATGGGGTGGAGTGCCGCAACAATCGCTCACTACGAGACGAATCAGGTACGATCCTCCGCGGAGGATCGCAAGATGTATGGTCTGACCACGGGAGTGAGTAGCCCGACCATCAAGATCCGACAGGGAACGGTCAGCCCCGACTGCGTCAGACCAGGTCAGGAAATCACCGTGGTCACCGATTATTCGCTCTATCTTCCCGCCGGGGCAACCGCACAGGTGCCCGTGGAGGAGTACTATGTGCTGATGAAAGACGGCAAGGCGCTCCACAAGCTCCCACCACAGAACAAGACTCTGACCGAGGGCGGTTACACGGGAAAGGCCGCGATTAAAGTACCCCGCAATATCAAGGCTGGCACGTACGTCATCGAGCACAGGACTTCGACCGGCAGCAGTTACGATGTCACCACAACAAGCTTTGTCGTTGGCTCCTGAGATGACATAGGACGGCGTCTTGAGATTATTCGCTCTTAATCTATGGCGTTCGGCATTCGTGACCGTACTCCTCTTCGTGACGATGACTCCGTGCGCGTGGGGACTCTGCGAAGGGGAGTACGAGAATGCCCGGTCATTGGTGTGGCAAATCGAGAACGAGTGGCCGCTTCGGGACCGCCGCGACAGCGTCACCGTTTACCTCCTGTCGCTCCTCGATGACATCGTACGCTCGTCGAAGCGCGGGGGCGCCGTGATATGGCGTCCTCGGATCGTCAGGGACTATTCCGCCAATGCTTATTCGGTAGGGGCAGGACATATCTACGTGACCGAAGGAGCCATTCGACTGTGCGACACCGAGTCGCAGCTGGCGGCTATCCTGGCCCATGAGATGGGGCACGAAATCGCTGGCCACTTCTGCTCAGCGGAGCCGCCTCGGCGTGGAAGGATCTACTACCCTTTCGGCTTCGGACGGTCCGCTGACGAGCCTCGTCGGCGCGTCGCAGCCGATAAGGGGTCCCTCACCGTGGACCTCGATCCGGAAAAGGAGCGGGAGGCCGATCGGCTTGCCGTGGACATCCTGAGGGCTACTCGATTTGATGCCCATGCGATCCTCGAGATTGCACGGCGCCTGCCAATGAGCAGTTCTCATACCCCGGATCTGAGGCGTGTTGAGATCTTGAGGAGGATGCTGGACGATGTCCCGAAAAAGCATCCCATGGAATCCGAGCAGTTTATCAGAGTCAAACAGGACCTATCAGGTCAGCGCCAGCCGTATGAAGAGCCGTGAAACCATCATTGGCGGGCTCAGCCCACAACAAGCTGGCCTGATGCCGGCAGCCACCCCCATTCCTTTCATTTTTCCCCGTACCGCTCCATTCGATAACGGTCGCGCTGCTCTTCCAGCTTAGCCCATAGGGATTGTGGCACGAGCGACTTGATGGCTTCGAAGATCGCCTTCGCCCGCGCCTTCTGCCGACCCGCAGGCACTGAAGGGAGGCTGACCGTTCTCTGATTGCCCGTGACGACGACCGATTCACTGCTTCCGCCGAGAAGCGGAATCTCCGGCGGCTGCCACTGCTCAGTCCAGAGACCTTCCGCTGCCATCTTCTCACAGAGCCGCTGGAGCGCACCAGAGTCGACCGTAAAGCCCTCCGCCCAGACAGGGGCTTTCTCGGAAGGGTAGTCCGGAACATAGCTCACTTTGCCTTCCCCGGTGGCCGTGATCTCGATGGAATACTCATAGTGGTAGGGGGGAGGCATCGTGCCCGCCTTCCATTCGTAATGAACATGGAAATCCGAAGGACATGGTGGGGACGCGGAAACAGCACCGCCCAAACTTGGGATCCCCAGAATCCACGTCATGACAAACACCAAGCTCAGCGCCACGCAGTTGTTCAGGCTCATTGGAAAACCTCCTGATTATTCATCCTTATTTCCTTCGCCGGGACGGTTCCAACACGGTGCCGAGCTTCACGAGGCAGGCAAGGGGATCTTTAGGGGGACCAAGGAGAGGGACGTCCTTGTGGTCGGTTTCGATTCGCGCGTGGTAGATGCTTCCCCTCGACAAAACGTCGGGCCATCCCTCCTTGGCATGGATGCCGTACCTCGCAATGCGGGTCAGGAGCTCCCTCATGTTCTCCTCGCAGCTCCCCATCCTGTACAGGCTCACGAAAAAGCTTCTCCCGTGAGACGCGAGGATCCATTTCTCGAACTTGTCCACGTCCTCATAGAGCGCATCCATGAGAAAAACGCCCATCACCCGGTCATTCACCCCGCCCCGATCCAGAACGTATGCCACCGTCTTATAGCCTCCGCTAAAGGCCGTCAAGATGAGAGGGGCCGCATCCAGCCTCTTGCCATGGGTCGACCCCATCTTCGCACTCAAAACCCGACCCACTTCCGCCATAAACAGCCGAAAGCCATTTCTTCCGAAGAACTTGCCCGGGCTCGAATCCGCAGCGTTCTTTGCAAGCTGAGGCACAACGAGGATGACATTCCTCCCCGAAGCATCGATCTGACGCGTCAGCTGATGGTCTCGATTGCTCTCGGTGATGTCAGTTCTCAGCGCATGAAAAAAGAGCACGTATGCAAAGGGTTTCAAAGGATCGAAGTGCGGCGGCACATGAAAAAGAGCTCGACCATCGCTGTAATGATCCTTCTCCGAGAAGCGCTCCCCAAGACGGTTGGTATGAGATCGGAAGAGCACACGTCTGAACTCCAGTCACGAGTGGATATCTCGT
>CALBZH010000759.1 GCA_937889795.1 uncultured Syntrophobacteraceae bacterium
GACCACCGAGATCTACACTCTTTCCCTACACGACGCTCTTCCGATCTTCTCCCAGACTCGCCCCGCGCAGCGACCCATCGCTCAGGGATCGCTTGGAGACCGATCCAAAGCGCATGATCTCGAAAAGAAAGGCCCAGAAATCCCCCTTGAACACGTTGGCTCGTTGAGCGAACAACCCGTTGAGATCCGTCCCGGCATACTGAAAGCCCGTCCGGCGGTCGAAATAGCTGAATCCCATGTCCGTGGGCGCAATGGCAACCCCAAGCTGCTGCAGGAACCGCATGAAGTTGGGATAGGTCCGGTCATTGAGCACGATGAACCCGGTGTCCACCGGAAGCTCTGCATCCGGCCCCGAGCGCACTGTGACCGTGTTCGTGTGCCCCCCCACGTAATCGTTTTTCTCGAAAAGCACCACCTTGTGCCTGCGCTGCAGCAAATAGGCGGCGGCGATCCCCGAGATCCCACCCCCCACCACGGCGATTCTCAAAGAGCCCCGATCCTGCATCCCTTTCTTCACCTCCCGAGTCCTGCTGTTGCCAAAGAATCATGTTCGCACCTGACTCCTGATTTTCCAGCGCCAGGGTCGAGATTATATTGTCTTCAATTTAAGGTCGCAGGGGGGATTTCAACAAGATCCTGAGAAAAATCGGAGGCAGCGATGTGGCATGAGATCAAGGTGTACATGGTGACGGTCATCGTTTTCCTCGTCCTGGATCTGACCTATCTGGGGGTCATCATGGCAGGGTTTTACAAATCCGAGCTCGGGTCTCTCGCACGCCGCTCGGGGGAGGCCCTGACCCCCGTTTGGTGGGCCGCCATGGTCGTCTACGTGCTCATCCCATTGGGAATCGTCTTGTTTGCCCTCCCGCACGTCGACGCGGAACGGTGGCTCCCATCCGCATTGACCTGGGGATTCGTTTACGGCGTGGTTCTGTATGGAGTGTATGACTTCACGAACTACGCGACGTTGGACCGGTGGCCCCTCAAGCTGACTTTCGCCGATATTGCGTGGGGCGGGGTCCTGTGCTCGGTCATGACGGCATTCGCCGCCTTCGCTGATCGGTGGCTTCGCTCCTGAGAAGGCGCTCACCCCATTGCGCCAGAAGACCTCCAACCCCCGTGGAGAAACCATGAATCGAACGGCTTCAAGCGACCCTGAGGCCACTGACACCCGCCTCCCGTGGAGTCTGCGGCTGGCCTATGCCCTTCCGGCCCTGGCACTGAGCGTGGTGGGAATCCCGGTGTATGTCTATCTGCCGAAGTTTTACACGGACGTCGTCGGGGTGTCGGCGACGGCGGTCGGTGCCATCCTGCTTGGCGTGCGGCTCTTCGATGCAGTGACGGACCCCCTGGAAGGCTTCATTTCCGACCGGGTGAGCACGCGCTTCGGACGGCGCAAGCCTTTCATCCTTGGGGCTTCGCTGCCGCTGGCCGTCTTCATCTATTTTTTGTTCACCCCACCTGTCTTGAGCCCGAAGGACGGCACATGGTGGCTTGGCCTGGGCATGGCCGGCATGTTCCTCTGCTGGACGCTGATCACGGTTCCATACGAGGCGCTGGGTGCGGAAATCACTTCGGACTACAACGAGCGAACGTCCCTCCTCGGCATGCGCGACGGGTTTCTTCTGCTGGGAACGCTGCTTGCCGCAAGCTCGCCGGTGCTCATCGGCCGATTGCTGGAACTGCCCGCGGATGGTGCCGGTGAGCGGGTTAAGTTTTTCTGGATCGGCTCCGTCTATGCGCCGCTCGTCGTGGCGGCCTGCGTCGCCTGTGTCTGGATCGTGCAGGAGAAAAAAGACCCGCATCGGCCCGCTTCCTGGAACCCCTTACGCGAATTCCTGACGACCTGCCAGAACCGTCCCTTCATAATCCTCCTTGTGAGCTACACCATCAGCGCCTTCGGGAGCAATCTCCCGGCAACCCTCATCCTGTATTACGTGGAATACGTGCTGCAGTCTCAGAAGGCCGATGGCTTCCTTCTCCTCTATTTTGTCACGGGAATCGTCTTCCTTCCCGGCTGGATCACCCTCGCGCGCCGGATCGGAAAAAAGGAAGCCTGGTTGAGCTCCATGGCGGTCAACACGGGGACTTTCGTTGGCGTCTTCTTCCTCGGACCGGGAGACGAAACATGGTACGGACTGCTCGTTTTCCTTTCCGGTATCGGCCTGGGGGGGGTCCTGGCGATTCCGTCGGCCATGCAGGCCGATGTGATCGACTTCGACGAGTCCCTCACCGGGGAGCGACGAGAAGGGCATTACATCGGTGTCTGGTCTGTGGCCCGCAAGCTGGCAGCGGCTCTGGGCGTGGGGGCGGCCTTGTTCTTGCTTGGCCGGTCGGGATACACCCCCGGGATCGAGCAGCCCCCGAACGTGGTCATGACCCTGCGGGTGCTGTACGCCCTGGTGCCTTCCCTGTGCA
>CALBZH010000760.1 GCA_937889795.1 uncultured Syntrophobacteraceae bacterium
GACCACCGAGATCTACACTCTTTCCCTACACGACGCTCTTCCGATCTCCGAGAGCTTCGAGGCGATCCAGGCCCGGCCCGCCTCAGTCCTCAGGGAAAAGAGAAGTGCGGAGACCGCAAGGGCAAGAACAACGAGTACCACCGCCAATCCGATGGTGATGCGTTTAAAGGCTCGCATGGGTTTCACGATTTCTGACCTGGCCGCCAGTCATGGAATCAAAAGGCCTGGCCAATGCTGACGTAAATTTGAAACGGGTCATCAATCTCCGGTCTTCGGTCCAGCGGCACTCCGACATCGAGTCGAAGCGGTCCAATGGGCGTGTAATAGCGCAGTCCGAGCCCAGCCCCCCAAAGCAGATCCTCTTTGAAGTCGGGATAGCTCGACTCGAAAGCGCTTCCCCCATCCAGAAAGCCGACCAGGCCAAAGTTCTGTGTGATCTTAACCCGAGCTTCGGCGCTGAGCTCAAGGAGCGATTTTCCGCCGACAGGATGATCCTTATGAATGATGGGGCCAACGCTCTGATAGGGATAACCCCGTATGGATCCGCCTCCGCCAGCGTAGAAACGAAGGTCGGCTGGAATGGGGCCATCCGTGGTCGAACCCGTGAGCCCCAAGGCGGCTCTCGTTGCGAAGACGACCTGGGGGCTCTCGAAAAGCCTGACATAATGACTGGCGCCCAGATAGGTCTTGGCAAACGCCAGGTTCGTATCCAGCGTGTCCCAGTAGGGTGAGAGCTGCACTTTGAACCGCGCACCCCGGGTGGGATCCAGCAAATTGTCGCTCCCGTCCCAATCCATCTGCGCAGGAAAGGAAATCAAGGCGAACTCTTCTGTCTTTCCAAGCTGTGTGACATTGGACCATCGGAAGCCGGGTCCTAGGCTCAGCTTGAGCGTCTTCCCGAACTTGCGCTCCAGAGAGACGCCGGATTCCAGGCTGCGGCTTTCGTAGGCATCAGTGTCCTCGTTGGCGAGTCTTGAGCTGACAAGGAGCGATTGCTCCGGATGCAGGAATGCAGGTTTCAGAAATGAGGCGTTGAAGGCGAGGGCAATCGGGGAAGCGGTTAGCCCCAGCTCGAGCTTTTCCCCGCCGTGAAACACGTTTCGGTTCTCCCAGGCGAATTTCCCCCCCGGCCCCTCGTCGGTCTTGTAGCTGGCCCCGATCTTGATGCTCCGATGTTTTCGCTCCTTGACCTCCATGGTCAAGGGAAGCTCCCCGTCAGAATCTACACTTGTCCCGTGCGTGATCCGAACAAGTCCGAAAAGGTTGGTCTTGGTGAGCTCCTTCTGAGCCTGGGTCAGGAGATCGGCATTGAAGAGGTCCCCCTCTTTCCATGGAAGCTTGCCGCGGACAAAGGCTTCGTCGACCCCTCTAAGGCCTTTGATCTGGGTCCGGCCGAATCGGGCGGCAGACCCTGGCTCGAGGTGAAACGTTACCTGCACCCTCTTGGTAGCATGGTCTACTACCACACGTCGCTGGTCGACCTCGGCAAAAGGAAATCCTTCTCGCTTCATGGCGTCGACGAGCATCTTTTCTCCGTCGATGATTGTACTCGCGACCGCGGGATCTCCCTGCTTGAGCCCTACTTGTTCAGGGCCGGGGAGCTTCTTGATGAAGGCCGCATCGGCATTGTCTGAGGTCCATTCAATGGATTCCAGAAGAAAAACGGGGCCAGGTGTGATGGTGAAAGTAATGAGAGGGGGATCTTTTTCGCGGTCGAGCTCGAAGCTCGCTTCACCGTCGTAGTAGCCGGCGGAATGGAGTATTTTGAGGAACAGCGGAAGATCTTCCTCCGCTCTTCGGTTCAGAATGGCCACAGTGGCCGGCGGCTTGTCCTTGCATTTGATGGTGCCCGACACGGCTTCTAGGTCTCCCCGAAGCGCTCCATCTTCCACGCCCTCGAGCTTCACATCGTAAGAGAAAGCCCCGTGACACGGCTGCGGTTGGCATATGAAAAGAGCGGCCAGCAACCCGATTGCCGGAAAGAGCGATCCTTCTCTCCCATTGCCCTTTCCGAGATCACATATGTTCCACACCATTCCGGGTCCTGCTTGCAGTTCAAGTAGGCGAGGGGGGCAAACGCCAGCCCTTTCGACCGAACAGGCACTGTTGGCTCGGAAGGGTCCCAAAAAATCGGTCCTCCCAGAGCCGCCCGCCGACGCAATCGATGCTTATCTAATCGGACCCCGTGAACACGGATCCTCCAACCCCGGGTACTATGCATACCAACCAGATCTCTTTGGCAAGGTAACATCAGATCCCCCATTTTGTCACGCAGGCAACCGAAAGCTATTTTGTCTGAAATGACGGCATGACTGCCCGAGTTGATGATCCCACTGACCGCATGACGATGAACTCCGCATTAAATCTGCCCTTCGCCGACTGGACCCAGTTTTCGGCGATGCGACCATGACCGCCGCACTCCTGGACCGGCTGACCCATAAGG
>CALBZH010000761.1 GCA_937889795.1 uncultured Syntrophobacteraceae bacterium
GCATGAATGCCGTCTTTGGCCGAGGCCGGGACCCAGAGGTCAAGCTTCCGAGAAAGCGCCTCCAAGACCGATGACAAACCGTCTGATGCAATAAATATCGTAGAGCCCATGGGGCTACCTCTTTCAAGTAAGATTATATTGAACTGACTGGCGCATCGCGACTAAAGGTCCGTTTCCCCAGGGCTGAAGGTGAGCAGAGGCGGCACCGCTTGCGGATCGAGCCCCGCTTCATAGCCCAACAGCTCCTGCACGGTTTTGTTGAGCTTCTCCTTCATGAGGGTCACCGGGATTTCCATGGGGCAGACGCGCTCGCATTCGCCGCATTCGGTGCACCGGCCGGCCAGGTGCTGGGCATGGATGAAGTGGAAGAGAAATTTCTCGGAGGTCCCCATCCGCTGCGTCAGCCACCTGGGCTCGCGCGATTCGGCGATACAGCGATCCTGGCACACACAAAGCGGGCACGCGTTACGGCAGGCATAGCAGCGCAGGCAGCGATCCAGCTCCGTCTGCCAGAATTCCTGCCGTTCCTCCAGGGATTTCATTTCCAGGGCCGCAACATCCCGGTATCCATCTTCCAAGGTCGCACGAGGCGCAACCGGCTCCCCGATCAGCGTGTCGTAGATGACTGGATTGGGGTGACGGCATCGCAAGCACTTCCTGGCCAGCACATCGTCCCGCTTTACGTCATGCTCACCGTCCGCATCCCGGTAGAAGAAGCGGTCCCCTTCAAGCCTGGCGTCCGTAATGTTGGAGCCCGCCGCATGGTTCATGACACGGCGGACGTCAACGGTGCCCGTGCAAGGAATGCCGACAATGAAAAGGGCGTCGCGGCTGATGAAATTCTCCTGGATAAGGGCGACCAGGGAGCGGCTGTCGCAGCCCTTGACACAGATGCCGATCTTCTTTTCGGGACTCGATGGCTGGACAGGGGGAGTCTTAACCAGATAACCGGTCAGGTTGTGCGTACAAAAAGGGCTCCAAACAAGTCGATCAATGGAAGCTTCCCCCCGCACGACATGGGGGGTCGTGTGCAGCGAGTCGTAGCCCGCCGTCCATCCGATCATGGCATCGAGGCCCGGGAAGGCCTCCTGGGCCTGCTTACGCAATTGTTCCGTTGTTGTCTGAATCACGTGCTCGTTCCTGATTCTTTCGGACGTCGGAAAGACCGTTCCTGCTTCAGTTAAACCGCTTCCACTTCACCCGTTCGCAAGGCTCCACGCTCCTGTCTCCGGACCCCGGGATTTGGGCCGAGCGCATGAATCTGCTCCGAGAAACGGGTGACCACCTCCTGCCAGCGCTGGCCCTCGGAGGCCGAAACCCAGGTGTAGTGGAATCGCCGTTCATCAATGCCCATGAAGGGCAGGAAATGCTTCAGCACCTCGAGTCGCCGGCGCGCGTACAGGTTCCCCACCGCATAGTGGCAGTCCTTGGGGTGGCAGCCTGAAACCAGGACGCCGTCTGCCCCGTAGATGAGGGATTTGGCGACGAAAAGGGGGTCCATCCGTCCGGTGCACGGGATGCGGATGACACGCAGGTGGGTCGGCTGCTTGAAGCGGCATACCCCTGCCGTATCGGCGCCGCCGTACGAGCACCAGTTGCAGAGAAACCCGACAATCCGGATGGACGGTTGATCATTGACGGGCTGAATAGAATCGTTTGTCATGGGATCTGCTTCTTTCCATATCCCTGCTGCCAGGCCCAAGCCGAGCAGGCAGAGGATTCATACCCTTGGATTCCAAGCCGCGCGTCACGCGCAAAGCTCGTTGACCTCCGCGAGAATCTGGTTGTCCGTGCAATGCTGCAGCTGAATGGCCTTGGGTGGGCAGGTGGCATTGCACAGCCCGCAACCCTGGCAGACGCTCTGCAGCACTTCGGCCTTGCGAATCCCTCCCCGCAGCTCCTTCCAATGAATGGCTCCAAACGGACAGACCTGGATGCACTTGCCGCAGCTGATGCAATTGCGCTCATTCACCAGAGCCACCTGTGGGTCGGTCTCGATCATATCCCGAGCGAAGAGGGACAGCACCTTTGCCGCCGCCGCGCTGCCCATTGCCACCGAGGACGGAATGTCCTTCGGTCCCTGGCACACTCCCGCGAGATAAACGCCCGCCGTGTTGGTTTCAACCGGCCGCAGCTTGGGGTGGCTCTCCATGTAGAAGCCATACTTGTCGTAAGAGATGCGGAGCTTTTCGGCGAGAGAGCGCGCACCGGCCGCCGCATCGATTCCCGTGGCGAGAACGACCAGATCCGCCTCCACCTCCACCTGGGCCCCAAGGAGCGTGTCGGCTCCCTGGACCACCATGCGATCGCCGCGCGGATACACCTTGCCCACCCGGCCGCGAACGTACTGGACGCCGTATTCCTCCTGGGCGCGACGCACGAACTCATCGTAGCCCTTTCCGGGGGACCGGATGTCCATGTAGAACACATAGCATTTGGAGTCGGGCAGGTGGTCCCGGGTCAGGATGGCCTGCTTGGCCTGATACATACAGCAGACCCCGGAGCAATAGGGCCGGTCCACGGAGATGTCGCGGGATCCGACGCAGGAGATGAAGACGACCGTCTTGGGCTCCCGCCCGTCGGAAGGTCGGCGAATGTGGCCTCCATACGGCCCCGAAGCCGAGAGAATGCGCTCGTACTGCAGCCCTGAAATGACATCCGGATAGCGTCCCGCGCCGTATTCACCGTAGACGGAGTAGTCGAACAGGTCGAAGCCCGTGGCCACCACGATGGCTCCCACTTCCTCCGTCACGAACTGATCCTCCATGTCGTAGTCAACGGCCTTCGTGGGGCATACCTTCGCGCAGACGCCGCACTTGCCCTTGGTGAAGTGGAGGCAGTAGTCCCGGTTGATGGTGGCTTTCTTGGGA
>CALBZH010000762.1 GCA_937889795.1 uncultured Syntrophobacteraceae bacterium
CGAGATATCCACTCGTGACTGGAGTTCAGACGTGTGCTCTTCCGATCTGTCTTTGTCCGCATTGTAGACTTCGATCCACCCGCAGCGCGACCCGGGCCAGGGAAGCTCTTTGGAAATGCCCTTCATGGCGATCCCCGGCACCTCCCCAATGACATCGGCGAGGGGCTTCGTCTTCTGACTGTTGTAAACCAGGTTCTGGTAAATCTCGTCCGCGATGATGAACAGATCAAATTCCCGCGCAATGGCTACGATGTCCCGCAGCAGGTTTTCCGGGTAGACGGCTCCTGTCGGGTTGTCGGGATTGAGCAGCAGGATGGCCGCAACCGACGGGTTGTATTTGACCCGGCGGCGCAGCTCGACCAGGTCGGGGTACCAGTGGTTGTGCGGGTCGAGAGGATAGGTGACGGGAGCCTGACCCGCATGAGCCGCTTCGGAGGAAGAGTGGGTCGTGTAGGTCGGAGAAGGCGTGATCACGCGGGCGGTACTCCGAAGAAACCCGTACACCTTCGTGATGGCTTCGCCGAGCCCGTTGAAGAAGAGAATATCATTGGCCGTGATGTGGACCCCGCCGTTGCGGTTGTTCTGGCGGGCCAGGAATTCCCTCGTTTCCAGGATCCCCTGGGTGGGGCAATAGCCGTAAGACCCGTCCTCCATGGCTAGATCGGCAACGATCTTCTTCATCCAAGGAGGAATCTTCTCCCCTTTGGCCACCGGATCGCCAATGTTCTCCAGGTTGACCTTGACTCCCAGTTGCTGCAGCTTTTCAGCCACGCGGATGATGTTACGAATCTCGTAGGTCAGCTTTCCCGCCCCAATGTGCACGATGTCCGTTCGCATGTTCGCCTGCCATCCTTTTCGATTTGCCGGGCCGTCGACGGTCTTGAGGCCAAAAAAAGGAAAAGGGCCGCAAGTCCTTTGCAGCCCTCGAGAACAAAGAAGGGCTGCGTCCGTTAGCCCGCAGCCCTGAGTTTATCGATGTTTGTGGAGACCTAAACCCTTTCATCTCCTCTCAGAACCACGGGCCGCATGGCTGCCAACGCCGATGCGGCGCTGGTAGCGTAAAAAGGACTGCCGATTCTGATGGTTGGAGATGCCATATCCATTCCCTGGTTAAGCCTGGTTGCCTTGTGCATGGGATCAGATAGCAAATCAGGCTCGATCTGTCACGAAAAAAGTAAATCCGCCATCAGGGTTTGGCGGCTGAGCAGCGGAGGCTTTCCAATGCCTCGGTCACAACCTCTCTCATTTCTTCGCTGACGTCTTCCCGCAGCAAGGCTTCGATGCGTGGGATCCAGGCGGGTGAGCCGACCAAGCCGCTCAAATAGATGACGTCCCCCTTCACCGAGTCATTTAGCTGAGCGAAGCGCTCCCACACGGGCTCGAGGCTCTGGCGGGCAAGCTCTCGATTGGCCTCGGCCAGCTCCTCCATCACAACCACCGCCCCGAGGCGCACGGACCATTCGGGATGGTCGATCAACCGTTGAAACTCCGGGAACACCCGTGCGCATTCCACCATCATCGCGGCCAGTCGGTCCGCCTGTCCGTCCTTCAGCATGCGCAGGAGCGATTCCGCGGAGAGCTGTGCGGGGTCCCGCTCACGAAGGGCCCGGAGCAAATCCTCCATGGGTACCACGCCGGTCCAGCGAAACGATGCATCCAGGAGAATCGTGGGGGCAGAGCGCACGCCATCCTGCTCGGCGAGCTCGGAGAAGAGCGTACCGTCAATGATGGTGACGGTCACTTCGGGGTTTACAAGAGCGAGCGGTCCGATCTGGGTCACGGCCCCGGGACAGTGAGGACAGTGGGGAGAAATGTAGATTCGGATAGCGGCGGGCCATTGGATGGGATGTGCCGGGGGGAGGCGATCCTGTGCCGTTTCCCCGACGTGCTGGGAGGCGGCAGTCCAGAGCAGGTCAAGAAACGGTTGGAGCTCAAGCCCAATGGGAACCGCCTGGAAACTGAGATTGGGCTTCAGGAGGATCGCAGGCGGACCGGATTCGCCCTCGTCGTCGACCACGATGCGCACGGCTGAGCACAGCTCGGAGAGCTCGTCCAAGAACCGTTCGAGCTGCCTGCTTCTAGCGTCGTCCGTTCGCCGGAAATGAAGGTCAAGATCCTTGGTGACGTGCACGAGATCGGAAGAGCACACGTCTGAACTCCAGTCACGAGTGGATATCTCG
>CALBZH010000763.1 GCA_937889795.1 uncultured Syntrophobacteraceae bacterium
ACCACCGAGATCTACACTCTTTCCCTACACGACGCTCTTCCGATCTGGGATGAATCTCCGCTCGTACCATTCCCGCCCCTTGGTCTTGAGGCCGATGAACCGCGAGAGCATCCCGGCGATGAAGGGAATGCCCAGGTAGATGAAGACACTTTCGGCGATCTGGCCCATGGAAATGTCCACCACGGCGCCCGTCATGCCGATCCAGCGGGGGAGCACGGTGATGAAAATGTAGGCGTACACGGAAAAGAAGAGTACCTGGAAGATGGAATTGAACGCCACGAGGCCCGCACAGTACTCGGTGTCTCCCCCCGCCAGGTCGTTCCAGACAATCACCATGGCGATGCACCGCGCAAGACCGATCAGGATCAGCCCTACCATGTACTCGTGGTGGCCCGAGAGAAACGTGACGGCCAAGCCAAACATCAGGATCGGACCGATGATCCAGTTTTGCACGAGGGACAGCACCAGCACCCTCACGTTTCGAAAAACCTGGCCGAGCTGCTCGTATTTCACCTTGGCCAGAGGCGGGTACATCATCAGGATCAGGCCGATGGCGATCGGGATGTTGGTCGTTCCGACCTGGAACGCGTTGATGACGTTCTTCACCCCCGGATAGAACCATCCTCCACCGACCCCGACGAACATGGCCAGGAAGATCCAGAGGGTGAGATAGCGGTCGAGGAAGGAAAGGCGTCTGGAAACGGATGGTGCCATCGTCCTACTCCTACGTGCCTGTCTTCGCCCGGGTCAGATTTTCAGGCATTTTTTCCACGAACCAACGAATCTCGTCCCGCACCCGCCGGTAGTGGATCATGGCTTCCTCGTCCGAGTGCGCATCCGCGGCCAGCCGGGGTGGGTCGTCGAACCCGACGTGCAGCACCGTGGTTTTGACGGGGAAGAAGGGGCACGATTCGTGGGCGCGGTCGCAGACCGTGATCACGAAGTCGAACTCGATTGCTTCGAGCGTTGAGACATCCTTGGAACGATGGCTCGAAATGTCGACGCCGGCCTCGGCCATGGCCCGCACCGCCCTCGGGTCGATGCCGTGGGGGGCGACCCCGGCGGAATAGGGGTCGATGAGGTCCCCTTTCAGAAGACGCGTCCACCCTTCCGCCATCTGGCTGCGGCACGAGTTGCCGGTGCACAGGAACAGGACTTTTATCTTCGCCATAGCACGTTTCCTTTCCATGTCTCCTTGACACCCTCGAGGGAGGCAACCCTGTTCTTTTTGCCCTTCTCAATCAAGATGAAACGGTTTGAGGTAAGCCGCGAGCTTCTCCTTGCCTTCCGCGCTCAAAGGAGGGCAACCCTCGGGACCCCGCCCGCCCTCGGCCACCTGGGTGGCGAAGACCATGCACGTGGGCTGGCCGCATTCCCGACAGTTGGTTTTCGGTAGGAGCTTCAGAATCTCGATCACCTTGGGCTTCGGCGCCCCTTCGAAACGAGGCTCGATCTCGGCGCGCCGCTCCCAGGTGTCGTTGATCTCCTGCTTGAGCCACTCGATGATCTTGTCCCCCTCGGAAACGTCGCGCAGGGCGTTCACGCAAATCATCCTGGGATGGACGGCGATGAGCTTTCCATGCACCTTGAACGAAACGGAAGGGGGGTCCTTGAGATACTGAAAACCTCCGAGCACGGCGTTGAGATACGGGATCACCTCGGTGATGTCTTCATCGAGGTGCGCGATGCAATGGACCGACTCGGCCTCGGGCCGGCACTCGGGGCGCACGACTTCCTTGCGGTAGCCTTTGAGCAGCATGGAGCACCTCCTTCCGTTTGAAGGTTTCATCAGCCTTGTGCGAGAGCCTCCTTGACGGCTTCCTTGACTCTCTGGACTTCTTCAGGCTTGGGGATCAACTCCTTGTTCTTCTCGATGCCGAGGTCTGTCAGGACCAGATAGGTTCTCATCGGCACCTGAGCCTGTTCGAGGCTCGCCTTGGCGCATCCGAGCGAACAGCCGTCGATCACCACCATGCCCGGCACATCCCTGGCCGATTGCACGAAACCGTTGAGCTGCCCGCCGATACCCGCCAGACAGAACATCTTGCCAACGCCTTCCCGGGTCAGCTCGACCGCCGCCTGGTTGGAAAGCTGTCCCACGTTCGATCCCCCGGAGCACGCGAGAATCATCGTGCTCCCGCCGCTGGTGCAGCAATCGTTTGCCATTTCTCCCTCCATGC
>CALBZH010000764.1 GCA_937889795.1 uncultured Syntrophobacteraceae bacterium
CCACCGAGATCTACACTCTTTCCCTACACGACGCTCTTCCGATCTCCTCAACCCCATGATCATTTTGGGGCTCCCTGGGGCGAGGGAATTGGGAATCAGGAACAGATCAATGTGGGACGATATGAGGTCGACGTTTTCGTATTTGGAGGCCACCGAACACGCCGAAAGGTTCATGTCCGGTTCTCTGAAGATGTCGATGATGGTTCTTGGCTGCTCGTAAGGGGCGACCTTGCCGAGGACAATGGACGCATTGTGCTGTGGGTCCATGTCGATGACAAGCACGCGCTTGCCGAGTTCGGCCAGAGCGTGAGCCGTCGTCACGGTGGAGGTTGTCTTTCCGACGCCACCTTTTTGGATCGCGAAGGAAACGATGCATGCCATAATACGCTCCTCGGTTTGCAAACTTACGCCCTGTTAAATTCGCACATAGAACGATTGTCTGATCTTGTCAACCCAAAATACGGTGTCTTTAGCCCTTGGGTTTTTAGCCAGCGACATGGCGGGTTGCTGGATGCCGGTGGTCGTGTTTGAGGCGTGCAGCGAAAGGGGGAGGGGATGTGAAATGTCAACGCCGGTCTCCAGGAATCAGGCCAGGGCTGATTCCCGGTGGAATACTTGGTAGAGGCATCAGTGCAAGAGCCTTCATTTAGATCGGCATAGTATGCGCTGTAGATACCGACGTAGACACCATGCCAAATATCGTTGAATAAACCGTTATAATACCCAAAGTAACAGCGCGAAAACAAAGAGAAAACAGTGTACAAGGCTGGATGAACGCCACGGGTGAATATCTTCATAAAGCGGTGGCCATAACCCTCAGTAGATCTCCGGTGTTCCTATCAGAAGAGAGGGGGTCATGTTCTCTGAAGAACATCGGCCATCTTAGTCGTGTGTCTGCCGGTTTGCGGAGCATTGCATTCCGCGATAGCCCTCTCAGCTGCTGGACGAATATCTCCAGTGGATGCTATGTGAAAAGAGGGAAGTTCTCAGATCGGCACTGACTAGGGCGGTCAGCAGTCGCTGAAATGCCGGTGGCAATCGCTGACGACTGTGCAGCGATAGACTATGGGAAAGAACCCTCAAAGGATCATGGATTTCATAGAATGTGGGAGAATGCGCCATCATCAACAGCGATCATGCTGTGCTCGATGGGATAAGATGGAGGTGGGCCGATGTTGCACTTCATCAGGTCTCGATGCTGCATGTCTTAGAAATCAACCAGGTGCAGACCTCTGCGTTTCATAACTCCTATAGCCTATTTGACTTGGAGAGAGCGCTTCGAAGAGATTCAAAGAGGTGTCGGACTTGATCCGCAGGTAATGGCCTGCGGTTTTGACCGCAGGGCAGGATCAAGGTCGGGATTGCTGGGTCTCCTGATGCCGAATAATCTCGATGAAGCGCGAGATTATGTTCGCTGTGATGTGCTTCGGGTTTGACGTGCGTATCGCTTGAGCGATTCTCTTGGCTTCTTTTTCGGAGATCCCGCCGACCTTGTGCAGCTCGGCAAGCAGTTCAAGTCCCCAGAGAATGGGAACGCCCTCCTGCGTGCAGGATTTTCGAAGGTTCTTGTCGTTGGTCACACATGTGAAGCCATGCCGTTTGGCCGCAAGAAGACAGAGCCGATCCTGGAACGATAGCGGTCCGCCGGACTGACTTGCGGCCATGTAGGCGTCTTCAAGCTCGGGCTCGACAATGAGCAACCCAAGTTCCACGAGGTCTTTTTCATCGTCGATCTCTTTCACCTCATCCACGACAGGGCTGGTGACGTAAAGTGGTCCCACATGCTTCACCACAAGCTCAAGGACAGACCGCTGAGCCTTGATGAAGTCGATGAGGACGCATGCGTCCATGATCATCAGCCTGCGGGCCGGGGGACCACCACGTGTCAAGGAAGGGTCTCCCAGTTTTCCAGGAGGTCCTGCATTTCCTCGATGCTGATACGGAGAATCTCGGCGCCCCGGCTGACAGATATTTTGTCCTGTTCGACCGCCTCTCTGGTCAATCGCCTGAAGCGGTCTTCGAAGAAGTCGAACCGTTGGAGACCGAATGGCTCAGTCGAATCCATGGCCATTGGCTCCTCTTTGAAGGGAAGTTTGCGTTTGAATTTCTGCTGATAGGCCTGTTGAAACCGCATCCAGATCGAGTTCTCAACGGCCCCGTCTTCGATCAGGCGGTACAGAACGGTCTTGTAGCTTACACGGAAAATGCGTTTGACTTTAAAAACCCTGTCCACCCAGTGCAGGCCCGAAGCCTCCTTCCACTCCTTGCGAAATCCATCGGCCGGCATCAGAAGGTGGCTGGCAAAACAGTCTGCTTCCTGTTCCTCCTCCTTGTCTTCCACGATTTGGGTGACATCGAACGCTTGCGGATGGAGCATGAGGTGACCGAGCTCATGGGCCGCGCTGAAGATCCGCCTTTCGACTGAAATACGCTCCCATACGTTCACAACAACTGCCGGGCCGCCGTCTTCATCCCCGACCGACAACCCGAAAAAGCCGTCTGATGCCATGGGAACGGAGAGGACCTTCACGCCGGCGTGCTCGAGGAGGCCACAAATATTGTAGATGGGCTCGTCCGGTTTAAGCCCCAGCTTCTTTCGGCAAAGCTCAGCGGCTTCGACCACATAATTTCTGGAGCATTCCGCCCTGGTTTTCTTTAGGGAGTATGGAACGCGCTCGCCGAGCACCTTCTCGAGGTAATTGAAGTCATCAAGCCATCTCGCAACTTCGGCCAGAATGTTCTCCC
>CALBZH010000765.1 GCA_937889795.1 uncultured Syntrophobacteraceae bacterium
GCACCGAGATGGGGATGCCCGTGACATTCATGAGCTCGAAGGGCCCCATGCCGATCCCGAATGCGCGCTTTCCGGCCGCTTCGATGGTGGGAATGTTCGCGATGCCGTCGCTCAAAACCTGGATCGCTTCCGTCAGTAGCGGCGAGAAGAAGCGGTTGACGGCAAACCCCGACGCGTCTTTCACCAGAATGGTCGTCTTGCCGTGCAGGCGGCCGACTTCCAGGGACCGGCGGAGGGTTTCATCGCTGGTGCCATCGTGCGGGATGATCTCGAGAAGCCGGTTCTTGGCGGGATGGAAAAAGTAGTGAATCCCGATGAACCGATCAGGGCGCGTGGTGGCCGTGGCGAGCTCACGGACATAATAGCTGGAGGTGTTTGTAGCGAGGATGGTCTTGGGCGAGCACACCTGGTCGAGGTTCTTGAAAAGATCCTTCTTGACCTGCTCGTCCTCGAAAACCGCTTCGATGACCAAATCCGCTTCCTTGAGCGCTTGCAGGTCGGTGGCTCCGTGGAGACGTCCCATGGTCGCGTCCACCTGGTCCTGGGAGAGGATCTTCCGCTCGACGCCCTGGCCGAGGATCTTGCGGATGATCCCGAGACCACGGTCCACGAACTCCTGCTTGGTATCCACCATGATGACGTTCAAACCTTCCATGGCCAGCTTCTGGGCGATGCCTGAGCCCATGTTGCCGGCGCCTACGACTCCGATCGTGCTGATTCCGTTTCCGTTCATGTTTGCCTCGTTCTCGCTTGAAGTGAAGTGAAGATGGTCTTTCAGTCGGCTCGTGACATCGACGGCGCCTAGTCGATGATGCCTTTGCCTTTCAGACCGGCAATCTGGCTGTCGCTGTAGCCGACAATCGTGCTCAGAATCGCCTCGGTGTCCTGTCCGATTTTTGGAGCCCCGCGCCACACCTGCTGCTTGGTACGGCTCATCTTGGGGGCGAAACCGTAGGCCGTGATAGTCTTCCCGAGAGTCTCATCCTGGTATTGGATCCAATTCCCTCGCTTTTGGTAGTGCTCGTTCCTCATCAGCTCATCCGCCGTCCGGGGGATTCCGCACGGGACCTTGAACTTGCGGAATTGCTGGGCGGCTTCTTCGGAAGTGCGCTCGGACATCCACGTTTCGATCAGGGCATGGAGCTCGCGCCCCAGAGGCGAATCCACGGCCTCCTTGGAGCCGCCAGCCTTTTCGTGGGAATACTTCTCGACGTCGATATCCATGGCCTTCAGGGTGCGCCCGTAGACCGCGGGTCCGTAGGCGCCGATGAAGAGGTATCCATCCTTGGTCCTGAAGAGGTTCGCCGGCTGGAAGATGGGGATCTTGTTGCCGCCCCGCTCTTTCACCATGCCCAGCGTGTGGTAGTTCACGAACGTGTCGTTGAGGCACTTGCTCATGCACTCGGTCTGGGCGACGTCGACGACTTGCCCCTGCCCGGTCTTTTGAGCGTTGACGTAGGCCACCAGGATGCCGCTCACACAGAACATGGCGGTGACGTAATCGTTGATGAAGGCTCCACCCAGGGACGGAGGCATGTCGGGCCACCCGTTCAGATGCATCCACCCGCCCTCGGCCTGCCCGATCGCATCGTAGGACGGCCGGTCGCATTCCTCGGGCACGCCGCCGAATTGCGGTCTGCCAAAGCCGCTGATGTGAGCGATGACCAGTTTGGGATTGACCTCGAAGAGCATGTCATCCGTGATTCCGAGCTTTTCCGTCCACACCATGTTTTCCAGCCACACGTCGCAGTTTCTGATGAGCGACAGAAAAATATCCTTCGCTTCGGGAATCCTCAGGTTCACTTCCAAGGTGAAGCTCAGTTTGTTTCGAGCGTCCTGGATCCAGCCCGTACTGACCTTCTCGTGAGCGGGCACTTCCGGACCTGCAAGCTGGAACGGTCGCCCGTTGCCGTTGCCGTGCGTGATCACCGGAGCCTGTCCCCGGAAGGGGTCTCCCCAGCCGGGACGCTCCACGTGAATGACCTCCGCTCCGTGCTCGGCCAGAATGGTCGCGGCAAATGGAGCCGACACCACGCTTCCGGTCATCAGAACCCTCATACCCGACAGCCCGCCATACGCGGGAATTAAAGCCGGAGCAGGAACGCGCTCGATAGTCTTCCATCTTTCCATGTGAATCCTCTCTGTTTGCATGCTTGCCTGAGATCCCCGATGCCCTTGCTCTCCATCGCGAGCAACCACATTATGAGCACAATATAGCTGTGTTGTGGCTAAATCTACATTGCAGCTACATTGTAGTCAAGAAAAAAATGACAGCATCCAGGAACCGGCATTAAATAGATAATAATGCGCTTAATATCCATTAGTTAGCTTCTGAGCCGTCAACGAGGGGCTCGCACGCGGGGCACAGGAGAGGAGAAATCAGATGAGGAGAGCGAGCCCACAATGGCCCAACCCTGGACTCGATGAGACAGGAGCTCCCTATTTCTGGGGCGATTGATCATGGGAGCCAGTGTGGAAGAGGGACGTCGAGAGATTCTCCAGAAGGGAAAGCCAAGGGAAGAGTCTTCAAGACCGGTGGGGGTGGTTACAGGGCAAACTGCTCCTTGAGCTTTCCCTTCAGCAGCTTGCCGCTTGCACTCATGGGCAGGCTGTTCACGAAAAAAACCTTCTTGGGTACTTTGTAGCCAGCAATTTCATGCCTGCAAAAAGACCGGATCTCATCCTCCGTGACGCTCGCCTCGTCTTTCGGCACCACGACGGCTGTCACGGCCTCGCCCCAGATTTCGTCATGGGTACCGATCACTGCGGCCTGGCCGACGGCCGGATGCCGGTACAGGACATTCTCCACTTCCGCGGGGAAAACGTTCTCACCCCCCGTGATGATCATGTCCTTCTTTCTTCCCACGACATAGAGGAACCCCTCGTCATCGAGGCGGGCCAGATCCTCGGTATAGAACCATCCCTTTCGGAACGACTTGCGGGTCTCCGCGTCCTTGTTCCAGTAACCGAGCGTCACGCCTTGGCCGCGAACCCGGATCTCCCCCGCCTCTCCGGGAGCCACCGGCCGGTCGTCGCCGTCCACAACCTCGGCCACCATGTCGGAATAGGATCGACCGCATGAAGCGAGGATGCTCGTCTTCCCCTCATCCAGCGCACGCCTTACGGCCTCGGGCTTCAGGATGCTCACCGACCCGGCCGTCTCCGTCGTCCCGAAGCCATGGGCAAAGACATTCCCGAAACGCTCGATGGCCCTTTGAAAAACGACGGGCGTAACGGGAGCGCCGGCAAAGAGGATTCTCCTGAGACTGCTCAGGTCATAACAATCGATCTTGGGATGGGCCACGAAGAACAGCAGCATCGGCGTCGCCAGGACCCCGGTGGTGACCTTGTGTCGCTCAACGAGGCGCATGAGCTCCTCGGCATCCCAACTGGGCATGATGACCGAGGGGGTCCCGTTGAAAACGCTGCCCATCAGCACCACTTCTCCGGACGCATGGAACAGGGGCGAAGGGATGATCCCCACATCATCCTCGTCCATCGCCATTTCGAGGGCCATGCTCCGTCCGACATGGTAGAAATTGCGATGGGCGACCATGCAGCCTTTCGGCGCCCCCGTCGTGCCGCTCGTGTACATGAGAGCCGCCAGATCCTCTGAGGCAACCGTGACAACCGGCTCATGGGCCCGGGCGCAGTCGATTAGCGTTTCGTAATGGAGCCAGCCATGGGGGGTCCCCGCGGGATCTCCAATGAAGATCCAGTGCTTCACAAAGGCCGCACCCTCCAGGATCGACTGCATTTGGCCGATGTATTCCGCGCTCACCATGACAACCGTCGGGCGCGAGTCGTTCAGGATGGTCTGGATTTCAGACGGGGCAAGCCTGAAGTTCAACATGACCAGGACCAGCCCCGCATTGGGGATGCTGAAATACGACTCCGCACTCTCGATGCTGTTGCGACTCAAGATGGCCACCCGGTCCCCGGCTTTGAGATCGAGATCCAACAGAGCGTTTCCCATGCGATAGGTGCGGGCGCCAAAATCTGCAAATGAA
>CALBZH010000766.1 GCA_937889795.1 uncultured Syntrophobacteraceae bacterium
TCGAAAAGTACTTCATGAATCGCCGTGGTGAAATGCACGATGTGGTGCTCATGATCAAGCGGCTGATCGTCCAACTGGAGGAAGAGATGTTGTATCTCTTCTAAGAGATCACCCGGTCCCGGGGCTCTTCCTCCCCGACTGGCTGAGCGGGCTGCCCGGCCGGTAACGTGACGACGACCTCGCAGCCTTCCCCGGGCTTGCTCTTCACGTCGATGCTTCCGCGATGCCCTTTTACGATTCCATAGGAGATGGCCATTCCCAGGCCGGTTCCCATCTCCTTGGTGGTGAAAAACGGGTCGAAGAGCTTGTTCAGGACTTCTGGCTCGATCCCTGGTCCAGAATCAATGACATGCAAGGCCAGCTGGGCTCGATCCTCGCTCCATTCCGAGCGAATCTGGAGGACGCCGGTCTTGCCCATGGCTTCGGCGGCGTTCACCACGATATTGAGGATCACCTGTTTGATTTGGTCGCGGTCCACCATCAGGTGTGGAGCCCTGGAATCATAGTCCTTGTGCACCTCGATATTCTGAAACAATTCCTGGTTGGTGACCATCCGAAGCACTTCTTCAACGATCTCATGCACATCGACGGCCGCCTTCTCTGGCGCCGTCTGGCGCGCGAACTCGAGAAGACCTCGGACGATGCTGCGGCATCGGACCGTTTCGTTCACGATCACGTTGAGATCTTGGTGCTGGCTGGTTTCGGGAGGGAACTCGTCCCGGAGGAGCTGGCTGAAGGTGAGCACCCCCGTGAGCGGGTTGTTGATCTCATGGGCGACGCCGGCGGCCAGTTTGCCCAGCGACGCCAGCTTTTCGCTGCGAACGAGCTGTTGCTGTGCATCCTGGAGGTCCTTGGTCCGTTCGCAGACCATCTGCTCGAGGCGAGTCCCCCACTCCGTGAGGGACTGCTTGGCCCGCTTGAGCTCCCGGGTCATCTGGTTGAAAAACTGCGCGAAGATCCCCAGTTCGTCCTCCGTCCGGATGGGGATCTGGAAGTCGAGGTCTTCATGGGCAATCCGCTGGGTGCCTTCGATCAGCTCCCGCAGCGGCTGGTTCAGGAAGCGGTAGGTCAGGAATTTGATGAGGCAGGCGAGGGCCAGAGCGGTCGCAAGCCCGCTCATCAGCAGCTTGGCTTCCACGATTCGGACCCGCTCGTCCGTGGCCTGGAGGGAGACGTCGATGTCCAGGACTCCAAGCACCTTCTGGTCGGGAGGATGCACATGGCAGCTCGCGTTGTAGCAGTCGGGCTCATTGTAAATGGGATTGATCATCCCGAGCACCCGGTAGCCGGCCTGGGATCGAAAGATGCGGGTGCGCTCCGGTGTCTCGAGGCGCTCCAAGGGCTTTTCGGCGGCATGGCAGGCGGTGCACTGCTCGGCGTGCTTGTCGACCAGGCGGTTCATCTCGGACCTGTCGGACGAGTAAATGATCTGCCCGACATAGTTGAAGATCCGCATCTTCTCGATGGACTGTTGCTTTCCGATGGTGTCGACGGTCTGGTGCAGCCGGTCCGGAGCGTAGAGCAGCATGTCGGCGCGGGAGGAAAGCTTGATGGTGTCGCTCAAGAGGCTAACGGTGCGGATGATCTCCTCAATGAGGTGCTCCCGCTGGTTCTTAATGGAAAAGTAGGTGTAGCCGCTCGTGAACGCGATGACGAGGACGCTCGTGAGCACGCTGATTTTGGTCCCGATGCGCTTGTACCACGTCAGCCTCTTGAACCACATGGTCGCCTCGTCGAGGAAAGTCGCGTGAAAGTGAGTGCAGCGCAATGCCGACAAAGCCCGGAGCCAGGCATTTCCATCCGGGTGTGTGCTGTGAGCTTGTGAATTAGGTTACTAGAATTGGAGTTGACACGCAAGGCTGATTCCGCTACAAATCACGACAATTTCCTGTCTCCTGAAAGGGGTTTCAGCCACATTGTGAACGTTTTCTCCTCATGGGCCTGGAGGTATGTGCATGGCAACAAAGGGCAAGATCCTGATCGTCGACGATGACCCGGATTTCGTAAAAACGACCAAAATGATTCTCCTTACGGACGGCTATGAGGTGTTCTGGGCTGGGGACGGGAAGGAAGGGTTGGTCAAGGCCAAGGAGCTGCAGCCTGATCTGATCATGTTGGACATCATGATGGAGACGCTTTTCGAGGGATTCAGCTTTCTCGGGACCATCCGGGATGCCGAGGAATACGAATCCGTGTCGACCACCCCGATTCTGATGGTGTCCAGCGTGAAAGCCGACACGGGCTCTCGATTCTCGTTCGGAGACGAGCAGGATACCAGTGATGTGGCGCCAGACGAATATCTGGATAAGCCCCTGAAGCCGAAGGAATTGCTGGAAA
This sequence comes from uncultured Syntrophobacteraceae bacterium, assembly GCA_937889795.1. Classification (GTDB taxonomy): domain Bacteria; phylum Desulfobacterota; class Syntrophobacteria; order Syntrophobacterales; family Syntrophobacteraceae; genus CALBZH01. The sequence goes on from CALBZH010000766.1 coordinate 2,338, forward strand.
AGGTAGCCAAGATGATTCAGAAGCCCAAGTGAGACGGGGTCCGCGGGGGTGGACGGGCACGCTGAATCGCCGGCCTGAAATGCTGTTCCTTCTCGTTGTGTTCGGGGACGACCGTGGATGCTCCCAAAGTTCTTGTGATCGATGATGAGGAAATCGCTCGGATTTCCTGCCAACGGGTCTTGAATCGGGAAGGCATCCAGGTGACCATGGCTTCTGGGGGGCGTGAAGGACTCGATATCCTCATGCGCCAGCCCCATGACTTGGTGCTGGTAGATCTCAAGATGCCCGAGATGGATGGGGTCGAAGTGGCGCGACGCGTCCGCGCGTTCGACCCCAATCTGGTGACGATCCTCATCACAGGCTATGCCACTGTCGAAAGCGCCGTAGCGGTCATGAAAGAGGGCGCTTACGACTACCTTCCAAAGCCATTCACTCCGGATGAGCTCATCATCGTTGTGCGCCGCGGCCTTGAAAAGCGCCGGCTGGACCGGGAATCCCGTGCCCTCCGGGAAGAAAAGGCGGCCATGGAGCGTAACTTCGTGACCATGGTCACGCACCAGCTTCGCTCGCCGCTCGGGGCCATCTTCCAGTATATCGAGGTGCTCCTGAGCGACATTGGCGGAACGCTCTCCGAAATGCAGCGCGAAATGCTCGAGCGGGCTCGCGAGCGTTTGAATGGGCTGCTGCAGCTCATCAACGACTGGCTGGACATGAGCCGGCTCCAGGCAGGGGAGATCACACACCGGCTCCAGCCCGTCGCCCTGGCGTCCTGCGTGGATGCCGCTCTGGCAGGACTCGAATGGTCCGCCCGCGAGAAGGGGATCGAGATCAGCACCGAGGTTCCCGACGATCTCCCCCTGGTGGAGGTTGATCCGGATTCGTTTAGGGAGGTGCTGAGCAACCTCATCTCCAATGCGATCAAGTACAATCGTCCCAATGGGTGTGTTCGGATCCGCGCCTTCCAGCAAGAAGACTGGGTGGTCGTGGATGTTGAGGACGACGGATTGGGCATTGAAGAGAAGGAGATCCCGTTCCTGTTCGAGCAATTCTTCCGCAGCAAGTCCAAGGAGGTCCGGGGGCAACAGGGAACGGGGCTTGGGCTGGCCATCGTCGAGAAGATCGTGCGGGCGCACGGAGGGAAGATGCAGGTGAGGAGCCAGCTTGGGAAAGGTTCCACATTCTCGGTCTTCGTCAATAGGGCACACCCCCGATCATAAACAGCTTCAGAGACTGACATTGCACAAGGATTCGCTTGACGCAAGTGAAAATTTGTGCGAGAAAATTTGCGGCGTAAAAGGCATTCGGGACAACTTGATCCGGCTGCCCGGCATTGCGGGAGCATGGACGGAGGAAGTGCATGGAATTCAATATTCAGGATGTCGATGCAATCATCGATCAGTGGGACCCCAGCCCAGCATCCCTGCTCCAAATCATGCTGGACATCAACCACCGCTATCACTACCTGCCACACGAAAGCATCAGCCGGGTGTCCGAAAGACTCAAGATGCCCATCAGTCAGGTCTACAGCGTGGCCAACTTTTTCAAGGTGTTCAGTCTCAAGCCCAGAGGTCGCTTCATTATGCATGTGTGTACCGGCACCGCCTGCCATGTCAAGGGTGGGCCACGCATCATCGAGCGGTTGGAGACGGAGCTGAGCTTGAAGCCAGGCGAGACTTCGGAGGATCTGTTCGTGACTCTGGAGACGGTCAACTGTGTGGGTGCCTGCGCGGCCGCTCCCGTGGTGGTTGTCGGGGAGACGACCTACGCGGAAGTGACCCCCAGCAAGGTGACCGACCTGGTCAAAGGGTTGAGAGAAAGAGAGGCTTGAGGGAGAAACGATGATGCGGCTGAACAGTGTTCATGATCTCGAAGTCTTGCGTCAGCAGATCAATGAGAAGCGGAAGTCGGTCCGTAAGCGAATCAGAATATGTGGTGGGCCCGGCTGCCATTCCGGCGGCGGGCAGCATCTTATCGGCGCCTTCGAGAAGCTGCTGAGCGAAAAAGGGGTGGCCAACGACTACATGGTGACCGTGACCGGTTGCCATGGGTTCTGTGCCCGCGGGCCGATCATTGTCATCGAGCCGGAGAATGTGTTTTACGAGCGGGTCCAGGCAGACAGAGTCGCCGAGATCGTCGAAAAGTCGGTGCTGGCTGATGAGCTGGTGGAGGATCTGCTCTACGTCGATCCCTCAACGGGACAGAAGATCATCCGTGAGAGGGATATCCCCTTCTACGCCGGTCAGGAAAGGATCATCTTCAACGATACGGGGTTGAACTGGTCCACCGAGCTCGATGATTACATCTCGCGCGGCGGGTATTCGGCCCTCGCGAAGGTGCTTTCCGGGATGAAGCCCGAAGAGGTGATCGAAGAAGTCAAGCTGTCCGGTTTGCGCGGTCGAGGGGGGGGAGGGTTTCCCGCGGGTGTCAAGTGGGAGTCCTGCCGGAAGTCGAAAGGGGAGATCAAGTATGTGATCTGCAACGCGGACGAAGGGGATCCGGGCGCTTACATGGACCGTGCTCTCCTTGAGGGCAATCCGCACCAGGTCATTGAAGGCATGATCATCGGGGCTTACGGCATCGGCGCCAAGGAAGCCTACATCTATTGCCGGTACGAATATCCCGTGGCCGTGAAAAATGGGCTGCGAGCCATCGAGCAGGCTGAAGCCTACGGACTCCTGGGGTCGAACATCCTGGGGACGGATTTTGGGCTGAAGCTGTTCATCACCCGCGGAGCCGGGGCTTTTGTGTGCGGCGAATCGACGGCTCTGATGGCTTCCCTCGAGGGCAAGATCGGCGAGCCGCGAGGCAAGCACATTCATACGGTCGAAAAAGGGCTGTGGCACCGTCCGAGCAACCTCAACAACGTAGAAACCTGGGCCAGCGTTCCCCTGATCATCAACAAGGGTGGCAAGTGGTTCGCGTCTATTGGCACCGAGCGGAGCAAGGGCACGAAGATCTTCTCCGTGGTCGGGAAGATCAACAACCCGGGGCTTGTCGAAGTCGCCATGGGGACCCCCCTCAAGAAGATCGTCTACGACATCGGTGGCGGCATTCCGGGGGGCAAAGCCTTCAAAGCGGTTCAGACGGGCGGCCCATCGGGCGGCTGCGTTCCCGAGTCCCTGATCGATCTCCCGGTTGATTTCGAGAAGCTCAAGGAGGCCGGATCCATGATGGGCTCCGGCGGCATGATCATCCTCGACGAGGAAACCTGTATGGTCGACGTTGCGCGGTACTTCCTCACCTTCTTGGTGCAGGAGTCCTGCGGCAAGTGTGTTCCATGCCGGGTTGGCGTCAAGCGAATGTTCGAAATCGTGGACCGGATGTGCGCCGGTCTTGCCGTTCCGGAAGACCTCGCCGAGCTCGAGAAGCTGGGCAGCACGATGCAGGAAGCGGCCTTGTGCGGTCTGGGAAAGAGCGCCCCCAATCCGGTTCTCAGTACGCTGAAGTACTTCCGCCATGAATATGAGGCGCATGTCTTCGAGAAGCGCTGCCCGGCGAAGGTATGTAAGCCGTTGATTCGCTACGAGATCGACACGGACAAGTGCACGGGATGCGGGGTGTGCCGCAGAAAATGTCCGGAGAATGCCATCATCGGTGAGAAGAAGGAATGCCACTGCATCGATGAAGAGCTGTGCGTGCGCTGCGGTATTTGTATCGGGAGCTGTAAGTTTGGCGCCATCTATATCGAATAGTGAGGAATGGCATGCTGCCCAAAGAGCTGATGACAGATTTTCTGGCCGTTGCCCTGTACCTCCTGGTCGGGCTGGTCTTCGCAATTGTCCCGATCATCGTGTCTTCGCTGATCGTGAAGCGGAGCAAGGGGGCCAAGCGCGATGAGACGTATGAAAGTGGTATGCAGACCATCGGGAGCGCATGGATCCAGTTTACGGTCGCCTACTACATTTATGCGCTGATCTTTCTAGCCTTTGACGTCGACGTGCTCTACCTCTTTCCGGTGGCCCTGGCCTATGGGAAGTACGCCATCCGGGATCTGGTGGAAGTGGTCATATTTGTTGGCATTTTGTCTTTGGCCATCGTCTACGCTTGGTGCAAAGGAGTGTTTGAGTGGGAATCCAAAAAGTAGAACCGGGCGAGCCGGTCATTCGATTCGCGCTTCTGGACGAGGTTCTGAACCTGGCCCGGGCCAACTCGCTTTGGCCGATGACCTTCGGGCTAGCCTGCTGCGCCATCGAGATGATGGCGGCCGGAGCTTCGCGCTTCGACTTGGACCGCTTTGGAGCTGGCGTGTTCCGTCCATCCCCGAGGCAATCCGACCTCATGATCGTGGCAGGGACGATCTCGAAGAAGATGGCTCCGGCCATTCAAATGCTGTGGGACCAGATGCCCAACCCCAAGTGGTGCATCGCGATGGGAAACTGCGCCATTTCGGGCGGTCCTTTCGAGTACGACGGTCAGTACGCCATCGTGCCGGGAGCGGACCTCATCGTGCCGGTGGATATTTACGTTCCTGGCTGCCCCCCTCGGCCGGAAGGTCTCATTCAGGGCTTTCTGGCTCTGGAAGATATGATCACGAAGGGCGAGCACAAGAACTACCTGCGCCGCTTCCGTCGTAAGGGAGGTACGTGCTGATCATGGGGAAAAGAGATGACATCATCGCGAAAGTGAGCGCCATGCTTCCGGCGAATGCCGTCTGCAGGGACGATGCGTATCGGTCGGGAGTGGTCTTCTCGGCTTCGGTGGAGCTTGGGAAAGTGCGCGAGGTACTCGGGTGCTTCCGGGATGCGGGGTTCTACCTGGAATCGGTGACCGCCCTGGATTTTCAGGATACGGCCGAGCTGGTTTACCACCTGAACACCTATGAGCCGAAGGCGCGAATGGTGATCCGCGCGCTCGTCGGGGAAGGGACAACGGTGCAGACCGTGAGCGACCTGTTCCCGACCGCCGACTGGCAGGAACGGGAGATTCGGGAGTTCTTCGGCATTCAATTCGCCGGCCATCCGGACCCCCGGAATTTGCTGCTCCCGGAAGACGCCGATTATTACCCGTTGAAGAAAACCTTTGGCAGCGTAAATGCTTATCGCAGACGGGAAGAGATCTATGGCTGAACAACTGCAAGCACCGATTGTTGAACGTGTCTACCAGCTGAACCTCGGGCCGCAGCACCCTTCGACCCACGGCGTGTTGCGGGTTCTGCTGGATCTCGACGGGGAGTTCATCGTCAAGGCGGATCCGGTCATTGGCTACGGTCACCGCGGTCATGAAAAGATGGGGGAGAACCGCGTTTACAAGCAGTTCATGCCCAACACCAGCCGCATGGATTACCTGTCTGGAATGCTTTTCAACCATGGCTATGCGCTGGCGGTTGAAAAGTTCGCCGGCATCGAGGTTCCCGAGCGGGCCAAGTACATCCGCACGATTTGCGCTGAACTCAACAGCATCTCCAGTCATCTGCTCTGGTTCGGCACGTACGTCATGGACTTGGGTGGGTTCACTCCCTTTCTCTATGCCTTCGATGACCGGGAGCAGATCCTGGACATCCTGGACCGGGTGAGCGGGTCGCGTCTGACCTACTCCTACTGCCGGTTCGGCGGCGTGTGTCGGGATGCGGACGCCCCGTTTGTCGACGCGACGCGGGCGTTTGTCAAGCGGCTCCGCAGCCGGTTTCCGGACTACGACAACCTGGTGACCAAGAACGTCATCTTTAACAACCGCACCCGGGACGTCGGCATTCTGACCCCGGAACTGGCTCTGAAATATGGAGTTACCGGACCTACCCTGCGGGGCAGCGGCGTCGCCTACGATATCCGCAAGAGCGAGCCTTTTTCTGCCTACCCCCAGTTTGATTTTGAAATTCCCATCGGCGAGCGGGGCGATGTCCTAGACCGCTACATGGTCCGCCTGCGGGAAATGGAACAGAGCCTGCGGATCATCGAGCAGGCCCTGGATAAACTGCCGGCTGGCCCCATCATGGCGGAAAAGGTGCCCAAACGGTTGAAACCCGCCGAAGGCGAAGTGTTTAGCGCCGTGGAGACCGCTCGGGGTGAGTTCGCCATTTATGTGGTAAGCAAAGGCGACATCAAACCCTACCGGGTAAAGCTTCGGGTGCCGTCTTTTTCCAACTTGAGTGTCCTGCCGGAACTCATTCAAGATACCATGGTGGCCGATGCCGTGGCCATCCTGGGTTCCATTGATTTGGTGATCCCGGAGATTGACCGGTAGCAGTGGTTGACTGCGGTTTGAGGCTGACCGCCTTACTCTGACGAGGTGAGGAAAGTGCAATGCAGTTCTTAGTAGCCGAAGGGGCAAGACTGGTTATTAGTCTGATCGGTATCATCGGTTTGGTGGCCGTCAATGCCCTGTTTTTGATCTGGATGGAACGGAAGGTTTCGGCGCATATGCAGCTGCGGCCCGGGCCCATGGAAGTGGGGTTTCACGGCGCTCTGCAAACCATCGCCGATGCCCTCAAGTTGATCGGTAAAGAGCTGATTACGCCGGAAGATGTGGACAAGCTGATTTATCTGCTGGCTCCCATCGTCATGTTTCTGCCGGTACTGGTCAGTTTTGTGGTGATTCCGTTTTCACCCACGCTGCTTATCCGGGACCTCAACGTCGGCCTGCTGCTGATCTTCGCCTTCAGCACCTTGTCCGTGTTGGCTATCCTTATGGCGGGCTGGTCTTCAAATAATAAATATTCCCTCCTGGGCGCCATCCGCTCCGTGGCCCAGAATATCGCTTATGAAA